>PUMC01000053.1 GCA_003552425.1 Candidatus Acetothermia bacterium
CGATCAACGCACAAGACGCCCCCCGGGGCCGCGGCACAAGGAGGCGGCACATGGAGATCCTCAAGGTGGCATCGACATCCAATCCTAATGCTGTCGCCGGGGCCATCGCCGGCGCATTGGAGACCGAAGGTATCGTCGAGGCGCACGCCATCGGTGCGGGTGCCGTGAACCAGGCCGTAAAGGCTGTGGCAATCGCCCGTCGCCTGGTTGAGCGTGAGGGCGAGGCAGAAGTCCGTGTCATTCCTGGGTTCATCGACGTGGATATAGGTGGCGAAACCAAGACCGGAGTTCGCCTCATCATCGAGAAGTAAATGCACCTTGAAGCCCTGGTACGGGCTGCCCTTCAGCGGGCCCTGTATGCGCTGAGGATCCCCTGCCCTGCGAAGATCCCCGTGGATCGTCCTACACGGCCTGAGCATGGAGATCTGAGCAGTAGGGTGGCGTTTGTCCTCGGACGTGCGGCGGGAAGACCACCACCGGCACTGGCACAAGCGATCGCCGAACAGCTCTCCAACGAGCCAGCCTTCAGCTCAGCGACAGCTGAGGCAGGATTCGTCAACGTAACGTTGGCGCCGACCGCCCTGGGCGATGTCGTGCGTCGAGCCCTGCTGGAAGGCGACCGCTACGGCTACAGCGATGGCGGCCAGGGGCAACCGCTCCAGGTGGAGTTCGTGTCGTCCAATCCTACCGGCCCCCTCACCGTGGGGCACGGCCGCCAGGCAGCCCTGGGCGATGTCGTCGCATCGCTCCTCACCCAGCAAGGTTGGAACGTCACCAGAGAGTACTACCTCAATGACGAGGGAGGACAGATCCGACGTCTTGCCCACTCGCTGTGGGCCCGCTACCGCCAAGCGCGGGGCGAAGATGTCTCGGTTCCCGAAGGTGGGTACGAAGGCGACTACCTGCTCCCCGTAGCCAAGGAACTGGCCGAGGAGCTCGGTGACCGCCATCGATCGTGGTCCGAGGACACCGCCCAACTGTTCGGCCAGCACGCCGTGCAACGGATGATGGACATGATCAACGAGGATTTGGGGAACGTCGGCGTTTCGTTCGACGTGTGGACTCGCGAAGGCGACCTTCATCGGGAGGGTCTCGTGACAGAGACACTGGAGATGCTGCGCGCCCGGGGGGCGGTCTACGAACAGGACGGCGCCCAGTGGTTAGGCGCGACCGCACATGGGCTATCACGCGACCCCGTACTGATCAAGAGCGACGGAACGCCTACGTATATCATGGTGGACATCGCGTACCACGTGCACAAATTTCGCCGGGGCTTCCACAAGGTGATCAACGTCCAGGGAGCGGATCATGTGGACACGCAGCGGCAGGTGAAGCTCGGGCTGAAGCTTCTGGGACTACCCGACGCGTTCCTCGAGTACTGCATCCATCAGTTCGTCACCGTGAAGGGGGCCGAAGGGGTGCAGCGCATGTCCACACGCGCCGGACGCTTCCTCCGCCTGTCTGACTTGGTCAACGAACTGGGACGGGATGTGTTCCGCTATTTCATGGTCATGCGAAAGCCTTCCAGCCACCTCAACTTCGACTACGGCCTGGCTACAAGCACGAGCATGGAGAACCCTGTCTACTACGTGCAGTACGCCTATACACGCATCCGCTCCATACAGCGAGAGGCATCGCGCTCCGGTGAGCTTCCGGACGATCTGTCAGCCGCCGACCTCTCGCCTCTCCAGGATCCGAGCGAACGGGCGATGATCCTGGAGATCGACCGGTTCCCGGATGTCCTCGCCGCGGCTGCAGACGGCTACGCCCCCCACCTGCTGTGTGAGTTCCTGGAGAACCTGTCCGGCGTCTTTCATCCCTACTACGGCAGGCTGCGCGTACTCGGCCAGGGCCCGACCACCCAGGCACGCCTGGCACTGCTGGCTGCCGCTGGACTCGTCTTGCGCCGGGGCCTTTCTGTCCTCGGTCTCTCAGCACCGGAGGAGATGTGAGCCCTGTGTGGGAGCGATTGCGCCAAGGATTGGACCGCACGCGGCAGGCCTTGTGGACTCCGCTGGAGGCATCGCTTTCGGGGAGCCGCACGGTGGATGCGAAGGTCATGGAACAGGTTGAGGAGATGCTGTTGGCCGCTGATGTCGGGATGGAGATCACCGAAGAACTGCTGGCCCCTGTTCGAGACCGCCGGACGCTTGCGCTCGACGAACTGCGGCATGAGCTTCGGACAAAGGTGGAGGCGCTGCTCTGCCCCGCAGAACACACCCTCTGCCAGCCGCCCCCGGACTGCGGCCCCGCCGTGTACATGTTCGTAGGCGTAAACGGATCCGGGAAGACCACCACCGTAGCCAAAGTAGGACGCAAACTCGCATCCGAAGGTCGTAAGGTCCTCATGGCCGCAGCCGACACGTTTCGCGCAGCCGCGGTGGAGCAACTGACGGACTTGGCGCGGCGCTCCGGCCTCAACCTTGTCGCCCACCGTGCCGGTGCCGACCCAGGCGCCGTCGTCCACGACGCGGTGGAACACGCACGCACACAAGGTTATGATGTGGTCTTGGTCGATACAGCCGGGCGGCTTCAGACAAAACGCCCGCTCATGGAAGAGCTGGGTAAAGTTCGCCGGGTTGTGGAACGGTTGCAGGGGCGGCCACCGGACGAGCGCATCCTTGTTGTCGATGCTTCCGTGGGGCAGAACGCGGTCTCCCAGGCGCACCTCTTCCATGAAGCTGTTGGGGTGACCGCTCTTGCGATGACCAAGCTTGACGGAACGGCTAAGGGAGGAGCAATCCTTCCCATCTGGCATGCCCTGCACATCCCCATCCTCTGGGTGGGCGTGGGCGAGGGGATGGATGAACTGGAGCATTTCAAAGCGGCGGCGTATGCCCACGCACTCATCGGAGGTGAGCATGGCGGAAGTTGAACGTTACGTGTATCGATTCGGCGGCGGGAAGGCTGATGGGGGAGCAGATCTGAAGATGCTCCTTGGGGGGAAGGGAGCGAACCTTGGAGAGATGGCCAAACTCGGCATCCCGGTTCCCGCAGGCTTCACGATCACGACAGAGGCTTGCAGGTACCATCAGGAGCACGACGGAGGCTACCCCCCGGAACTCGAAGAGCAGGTGCGCGAAGCCGTCTCCCACCTTGAACAGGCCACAGGGAGAAGCTTCGGAGACGCCAAGAACCCTCTGTTGCTCTCGGTCCGATCCGGTTCCCCGGCTTCAATGCCCGGGATGATGGATACCG
Source organism: Candidatus Acetothermia bacterium (assembly GCA_003552425.1). Next base: position 3,199 of record PUMC01000053.1, read on the forward strand.
TGTTGAACCTGGGACTCAACGACGAGGCGGTTGAAGGACTGGCTGCCCAGACGAACCCGCGATTCGCCTACGACGCCTACCGCCGTTTTGTGGCCATGTACGGCTCCGTCGTGCTTGGGGTAAAGGACACTTCGGGGTCCGGCGTGGACCCGTTCCACGAGGCACTCGACTCCCTGAAGGATGAGCGCAGTGCCCGCACCGACCTGGACCTCACCACAGATGACCTGAAGGAACTGGTCCAGCGGTACAAGAAGGCACTGGAAGACGCAGGTAAGCGCCTGCCCCAGGATCCATGGGACCAGCTCTGGCGTGCCATTGCCGCTGTGTTCCTCTCCTGGGGAAACCCACGAGCCCGCGTGTACCGCCGCATGCACAATATACCGGAAACGTGGGGAACTGCCGTCAACGTGCAATCGATGGTGTTCGGCAACCTCGACGATACGTCGGGCACTGGGGTCTTGTTTACCCGCGATCCGGCCACCGGTGAGAACCGCGTCTATGGGGAGTACCTCCTGTCCGCTCAAGGCGAAGATGTGGTGGCCGGTACGCGTACACCACAGCCAATCGAATCGGCGCAAAAAAGCGATCCCGAGCAGGTTTCCCTCGAAGAGGCCATGCCCGAGATCTACCGCGAACTCGTCGAGGTTCGTGATCGTTTGGAGCGCCATTACCGTGACATGCAGGACACCGAGTTCACGATCGAACAGGGCAAGCTCCACATCCTACAGACCCGCGCCGGTAAGCGGACGGGGTTTGCTGCAGTACGAATCGCCGTGGAGATGGTTGACGAAGGGCTGATCAGCGAGGACGAAGCCATCCTGCGCCTGCAGCCTGCGGAGCAGCTGTCGCAGCTCCTCCAGCCGATCTTCGACCCGGAGGCCAAGGCCCAGGCAGAGGTCCTGGCCAAGGGACTCCCCGCGGGCCCAGGGGCAGCATGTGGACGGCTCACCATAACCGCCGATGCAGCAGTCCGCATGGCCCAACAAGGGGAACCCGTGGTGTTGGTCCGCCACGAGACGTCTCCTGATGACATCGCAGGGATGGCCGCCTCGGAGGGTATCCTCACCTCACGGGGGGGCATGACGTCGCACGCCGCAGTGGTGGCCCGGCAGATGGGGAAGGTCGCTGTCGTGGGCTGCGATGCGGTGAGCATCGACTACGCGTCCAAGAAGGTGCGCGTAAGCGGCAAGACCTTCCAGGAGGGCGACTGGCTGTCGTTCGATGGCACCACCGGAGAGCTCCTTGCAGGCCAGGTACCCACAAGGGCCTCCGAGGTTCTGCAAGTGCTCATCGACAAGACGCTGGACCCCGCCGATGCCCCGGTATACAAGCTCTACGAGAAGCTGATGTCCTGGGCTGATGATCGGCGTGCGCTCGGTGTGCGGGCGAATGCGGATAAGCCTGACCAAGCGACCACAGCACTGGCGTTCGGTGCCGAGGGCATTGGACTCTGTCGAACCGAGCACATGTTCTTCGGTGAGGACCGCATTCCCTATGTGCAGCAAGCCATCATCACGGAGGACCCCTCGGCACGCAGCGAAGCGTTGAAGCACCTTCTTGCCATGCAGACGGAGGATTTCACAGGCATTCTTAAGGTTATGGATGACAAGCCCGTAATCATCCGCTTGCTCGATCCTCCAATGCACGAGTTCCTCCCACACGAGGACAAGGACATCGAGGCGTTGGCCCGAAGGTTTGGCATCGCAGAGGACGAGCTCAAGCGCCGTATCAAGGATCTGCACGAGTTCAACCCCATGCTGGGACACCGCGGCTGCCGACTGGGCATCACAAACGCAGAGCTGTACGATATGCAGGCCGAAGCGATCTTCCGGGCCGCCGTCGCCCTGGCTCGCGAAGGGCATAACCCTCGGCCTTACGTGATGGTGCCCCTGGTCGGCCTGGCCAGCGAGATGCGCGCGGTCCGGCGACGTGTGGATGAGATCGCCGCACGCACCATGGCCGAGGAGGGTGTCGAGGTGGCCTATATGGTGGGGACGATGATCGAGGTACCCCGTGCATGCGTGGTGGCCGACGAAATCGCTCGAGAGGCCCAGTTCTTCTCTTTTGGCACCAACGACCTCACGCAGATGGCGTTCGGGTTCTCCAGGGACGATGCCGGACGCTTCATCCGTGCGTATCTCGAAGAGAACATCCTGACCATCGACCCGTTCCAGACCATCGACCAGGATGGTATTGGTGCGTTGATGCGGATGGGGACGGAGAAGGGGCGGCAGGCTGTGCCCGATCTGTCGGTGGGGATCTGCGGAGAACACGGAGGTGAGTCCACGTCCGTCCAGTTCTGTCATGAGCTCGGTTTGGACTATGTGTCGGCGTCTCCGTTTCGCATTCCCATTGCGCGGTTGGCCGCCGCACAGGCTGCACTGCGTCGTTGAACAACCCGGGCGGCCGGGGCCTGACGGGCCCGGTCGTCCTCAGCGATGAGTCGGTACGTGCTGAGCCGTACCGCAGCAATGGGCGCCACCCTGTTAAGCGTGGCCTTGCTGGTGTTCGTCCTATTGTCCGTTGTCCCCGGGGATCCAGCACGGCTGGCTGCGGGGCCGGAAGCCAGTCCGGAGACCTACCGGATGATGCGCGACAAACTGGACCTGGACCATCCGTGGCCCGTACGCTTCTTCCGCTGGCTGGGCGGCCTCGTACGTGGGGATGCCGGAGAATCCCTCAACTACAGGCGGCCCGTCGTCGAGCTCCTGTCCGCGGGACTGTCGATAACGCTCCCGCTCGCACTCCTCTCGCTTCTGATGGCACTGCTGCTTGCGGTACCGTTGGGCATCCTCGCAGCTTCCCGTCCCGGAGGTCCTATCGACCTGGCTACCGTTGGCGCTGCCCAATTGGGGATGGCACTACCCGAATTCTGGCTTGGTATCCTCCTCGCGGGGTTATTCGCCGTGCGGTGGACGGTGCTGCCCGTAGGAGGGTTCCCGGGTTGGGATCACCCTGGCGAGGCATTTCTTCACCTGCTCCTCCCGGCAACAGCCTTGGCCCTGCCGCGTGCGGCCTACCTGGCCCGAATGGTGCGCGGTGCTGTGGCTGATGTACTGAGCGAGGACTACATGCGGACCGCACGCGCCAAGGGAATGACCGGCACCCGCGTGCTGCTCATCCACGCGCTCAGGAACGCGCTGGTGCCCGTAATCACCAGTGCAGGTCTCACACTGGCCCGCCTTGTCGCCGGCGCCCTTGTGGTGGAGAACGTGTTCTTCCTGCCGGGGCTGGGGAGGTTCGCCCTCATCGGTGTGCACGCACGCGACCTCCCGCTGGTGGGAGGGATCGCCGTAACCACGGCGGCATTGATGGTGTTGCTGAGCTTCGTCGTTGACCTCGCCTACGGATCCCTGGACCCAAGGATCCGCCGGACATGAAACGCTTGAGCCTCTATCTCGGACTGGTGCTGATCCTGCTTCCGTTGGGTTTCGTGCTTGTGGGGGTGGCGTGGACACCGCACCCGCCAACCCGGATGGGACCCGAGCGCCTCGCAGCACCGGGAGCCATCCATCCCATGGGGACGGACTGGTTCGGCCGCGATCTCCTGTCACGGGTGATGGTGGGCGGCCGAGCCACGTTGGCGGTGGCCGCCGCAGCCGTGGGGACGGGCGGCCTTGTGGGCATGGCGCTGGGAACCTGGGCAGGCGTTCGTCGTGCAACCGTCGAAGCGTTGATCATGCGGGGCGTGGATGTCCTGCTCGCCTTCCCCACCGTCCTTGCCGCCTTGGTGCTCGCTACCGTGTGGGGACCGGGGATCCTGGGTGTGGCCGTCGCGCTGGCGGTGGCCAACATCCCCTTCTTTGCCCGGCTCACGCGGGCAGGCGTCCTGACGCTGCATGAGCGTCACTATGTAGTGGCCGCCCGGGCGGTGGGAGCGGGGGAGACGCACATCGTGCTCCGACATATCCTTCCCAACATGGCTTCCCCGCTCATCGTACAGGCCACGGTTAGCATGGCCGGTGCAGTGTTGGCTGAGGCCTCGCTGAGCTACTTGGGGTTGGGCGTGCAACCCCCCCAACCATCGTGGGGGAGGATGCTTCAGGAGGCACAAGCCTATTTCTACCTCTCCCCGTGGCCGGCTCTCTTCCCGGGGCTTGCTCTGGCCACGCTCGTCCTTGGGCTGAATCTCGTTGGCGACGGACTCAGGGACCTGTTGGATCCGACGATGCGCCGGTTGACGTCAGCGCGGCTCTCGTCAAGTCGAGCACATAGATCGGGTAGATCGCAACCCCGCTGATCTCAGTCCGCATGGCCACGATGTCATGCATGTCCTGCAGGAACACGTTGACAACCTCCTCGGCCAGGATCTCCTGCACGCGACCGTAGATCGTCTTCCGCTGGTCGGTGTCCACGGCCACCGCACCCGCCCTTAGGAGCCGCTCCAGCTCATCGCTCTGCCAGCCCAGCCGATAATAGTAGTCCAACCGATCTGCGCCGTAGCCGGTGAGCATCAGGGCCGGATCCAGGCGACCGATGTGCGCGATGACCGTCAGGTCATAGGCGCCCTGAGCGAACACCTGCTCCAACCATGTCGCCCAATCAACACGCTCCATCTGCACCTCGATGCCCACATCCTCCAACTGCGCAGCGATCACCTCGCCTGTCCTGACGTGCTGCGGGTAGTTGCCGGGGAGCGTCATCGTCACCCGAAACCCATCAGGGTAACCGGCTTCAGCAAGGAGTTCCCGGGCGCGCCTCGCATCATGCGCGTACAGATCGGTCATATCTCGGTAGTAGGGAAGCGCCGGCGTGAGGTGGCTTCCGATGGGCGTACCGTAGAGTCCGAAGAACACTCGGTCGATGATCGCCTCACGATCCACGGCATGGGCCAACGCTTGGCGGACCGCAAGCTCATCAAATGGAGGTCGCGCAGTGTTCAGCGCTAGGATCTGCACGAGATTCGACGGCCCCGAAACCACGGCGAACCGAGGATTGGGCTCGAGCTCCACGGCCAGCTCAGGGGTGATCTCCGCAACCATGTCCACAGCGCCTGCCAGCAACGCCGCTCGTTGGGCAGCCGGATCGGCGATGAACCGAAACACGACGCCCTCCACAGCGGGGACACCGGGCATGTAGTAGTTCGGATTGCGTTCCAGCACAATGCGGTCCGCAGGGCGCCACTCGACAAACGTGAACGGACCTGTCCCCAAAGGATTGCGCGCAAGGTCATCCACACCGGGCGGAACGACGACCGATTCGCCCAAGGCCAGGAGGGAAAGAAAGGCCGCATTGGGTTCAGCAATGTGAAAGCGCACGCGATGTTCATCAACCACTTCGATGTCTACGATGCCCTCGTAATACTCCGGACGGGGATGCCCGGTTGCCGGATCCATGGACCGGACGAAACTCCGCTTCACCGCCTCGGCATTCAGCAGCTCCCCGTTGTGGAAGCGCACACCCTCCCTCAGAAGGAACGTGTACGCAAGACCATCATCCGAGACGTCCCACGCCACCGCCAGCTGCGGGCGGAGTTCCCCTCGCTCGTTCACCTGCACCAAACACTCGTAGACGTTGTGGTGGAGGAGAAGACGGATGACGCCGGCAGCGTTCGTCGTCGGATCGAGACCGGGCGGTTCCGTGGACACAGCCACACGCAACACGCCCGCCGCCCCGCTTAGCCCAAGGAAGACAAGCCCCACGAACACACACACGGCACGCTTCACCACCGACCTCACCTCCGGGTTTCCAGTATAGGGGCCGGTTTACCGTCCCACCAGGTATGGCGCCAGACGCGGGATCCGCCCTAGCCGGGAGGTTGAATCGACGTCCTGCCCAAGGGCACGGACGCATCGACCGCCGTCTCGGCTATGTTGAACCCGTACTCACGTGTCCGGAGCAGGCTATCCATGACGATGCTTATGGGAAGAGCGTTCTCAGGTTGCTCCCTGATCGCTCCCTGTGCCCACTCCAGGAGGCGCCCGCGCTGTTCCGTCTGCGCCAACACGCGGTTGGCGAGTTTCGTGTCACGGTTCTCGAACGCCTGCACGGCTTCGACAAGGATGGCCCGCGACTCACCGTGGGTGTCTCCGATCCGTCGGGCCACCTCGGGAGACAGCTCGCCACCGAGGACCAAGGTCGCTCGCGACACCTTAACCGCGTGGTCGGCCACCCGCTCCAGCTGGTCGGCCACCGCCTGGTGATAGTGGAACGCAAACCTTGTCAGGCGTACCTCTTCCTCGACGAGAAGGTCCCGCAAGAGAAGCCCAAACTGCCGCGCCACAAGGAGGACGAGACGATCGACATCCCCGTCACGCTCCGCGACATCCTGCGCCAGCTCCTCATCGCGCGTGCGACAGGCGGTCACGGCGTCGTCCACCATGCCCAGCGTGATCTCGAAGATACGGTGAATCGTCTGCCCCACAGGGAAATCGCGCATATTGACCACGGAGTGCAGCACCACCGCGGTCTGCGACTCCTCGAGAATCTCCAGGCCCACAAGCGACTGGGCGATCTCCCGGACCGTACGTCGCTGCTCGGGCCGGATCCGGCTTCCAACCACCTCGATAACGTCGTACCCAGCGATGTACCGCGCGATCACGTCCCTCTGAAGCTCCACATGATCGCGACCGTCCATGGGCAGGGAGCAGCGGTTCCCTTCCCTCGCCCCCGCGGGTACGAGCAGCATCGCACCTGAATCGTTCGGGATCAGCACCACCGTGCTTCCCTGGGCAACCCCCACCGCGTCCGCCCACGCCTTCGGCAGCGTGACCAAGAACGTTCCTCCCCCAGTGATCTGCACCTTGCGCCGATAGGCCACGGGCCACCTCCCTACTCTATATAGTATGGCGCAATGCTCCGGTCGACAAAGCGGACTATGGTGGCGTACACTCATGGTACAATGGACAGCTCATTACCTGAGCGGAATCTGCGCTGCGGAGACTGTCCGCAGCCCCGATGAGGATGGTGGCATCACATGAACACAAGCGAACGCTTCCCGCACCTGCCGGCGCGGATCGCCGGACTGGGTGACCTGGCATACAACCTGTGGTGGAGCTGGAACTCCGATGCTCGTGTGCTCTTTCGCAGTCTGGATCTCCAAGCATACCGGGAGACACAGCACAACCCCGTGCACATGCTCGATATCCTTGCGCCGGAGACGCTGGAGCGCGCAGCCCAGAACGCGGCGTTCCTCGAGCGGTTCGACAACGTCATGGAGCGCTTTCGCAAGGAGGTCATCGACCGCAGCGGACAGCTCTCAGGTGCATGCGCACCCTCCTCGGCTCCCATTGTGTACATGTCGGCGGAGTTTGGGGTCCACGTGTCACTCCCCGTCTATGCGGGCGGCCTGGGGATTCTTGCCGGCGATATCCTCAAGGAATCCAGTGACCTTGGGCTCCCCATGATCGGGCTGGGGCTACTCTACAACCAAGCCTACGTGTGGCAGCATCTGCGCGAGGATGGCTGGCAGGACGACATCGACCAACAGCTCGATCTCACCCACAGCCCGATGACACGCCTCCTCGACGCCCAGGGAAATCCGTTGCGGGTACGCCTCCCTGTGTTTGACCCTCCGGTCTACGCGGAGGTGTGGCGCGCCTCGGTGGGAAGCGTCCCCCTCTATCTTCTGTCCACCGACGTCGACGACAACCAACCCTGGGACAGGGCGATCACCCAAAGGCTGTACACCAACGATCTCGAGCAGCGCCTGCGTCAGGAGATCGTCCTTGGAATGGGTGGCGTACGGGTGCTCGATGCACTGGGCATTGCGCCGGGGGTATTGCACCTGAACGACGGCCATCCGGCCCTGGCCATCCTCGAACGGACCCGCTGGTCAATGGACAACGGGATGGGCTTTGAGGAAGCCCTGCAAGGTGTACGCCAGCGGACGATCTTCACAACCCACACTCCCGTTCCTGCTGGTACCGATGTCTTCCCCTTCCCCTTGTTCCAGAAGTACTTCGATCACTACTTCCTCGAGGCTGCGTTCGACCGCGACCGTATCCTTGGCTTGGGCGTCAACCCCAACGACCCACAGGCGGGGTTCAACATGACGGTCTTTGCCCTGCGGATGAGCCGGTTCTGCAACGGCGTCAGCCGCAAGCATGCGGGCGTGGCACGCGCCATGTGGGCCGATGTACGTACAGGCAAATCCGACGAGGAACGTATCCAGGCAATCACCAACGGCGTGCACCTGCCTACCTGGACCGAACCCCTCCGGATGCAACGCCTGCTCAGCGAGCATCTGGGTCCGAGCTGGAAGGACACCCAGGACGATCCGGAGATCTGGAAGAAGGTGGACAGCATCCCCGACCAGGAGTTATGGCGTGTCCACAGCAACCGCAAGGAGGCACTTCTCACGCAGATCGATGCTCGGGCACGCCGGACTTGGCAGTCCGGCCGAGCACCAGCGTCGACCATCATGGGGTTCGGCGCGCTGCTGGATCCGCACGCGCTGACCCTGGGCTTCGCCAGACGGTTTACGTCCTACAAGCGTCCTGATCTCATCCTGTACGATGTGGAACGTCTGCGGGCCCTGTTGACGGACCCCATTCGCCCTGTGCAGATCATCTTCGCCGGCAAGGCCCATCCGGCCGACCAAGACGGCAAACACTTCATCCAAAAGGCATTCCGGTGGGCTAAGGATCCCTCGTTCGCCGGACGGATTGCTTTCGTGGAGAACTACGACCAGCACCTCGCCAAGTACCTGGTAGCCGGCGTCGACGTCTGGTTGAACAACCCGCTACCTCCTCAGGAAGCCAGCGGAACAAGCGGAATCAAGGCCAGCATCAACGGGATCCCCAACGCCTCCGTCCTCGACGGGTGGTGGCCGGAGGGTTATGAGGGGACCAACGGTTGGGTGATCGGTGAGCACGCCGAAGGCAGTGACCGCACGCAGGCCGACGCCGAGTCCCTCTATCGCCTGCTTGAGGAACAGATCGTCCCCCTGTATTACGATCAAGGAGAAGACGGGGTTCCCCACGGCTTCGTACAGGTGATGAAAGCAACACTCCGTACTGTGGGACCGGTGTTCAACGCACGTCGCATGGTGAAGGAGTACTGCGAGCGGCTCTACAAACCGGCGCTCGAACGGTAACGCGAGCGGCTCAGACGGAACCGGGCCACACGCCCGGTTCCGTAAGTCTCGCAAGCGGCACGGCAGCCTCTTGCGCGGAAGCCAGGTGGCGCACCGTGACCTCCCCGCGTTCAAGCTCATCAGGGCCCAGGATGATCACCCAACGGGCCCTGCGCGCCGCAACCTGCATCGCCTTGCGCAGCGACCGAGCCATGTATTCCATGTCTGCAGTCCTACCGGCCACGCGCAAGCGGTGCAGTGCATCGACCGCAGCACTCCGTACAGCCGGGTCATCACCCACCGGTACGAGCACCGCATCCAACAGACGCGTCTCGTCCTCTCCGGCCAACCCTTGCAACAAGAGCACCAGCCGCTCCATTCCACCGGCGAACCCCACCGCCGGGGTGGGGGGGCCGCCAAGCACGCTGACCAGATCGTCGTATCTCCCGCCGCCCAACAGGGCATCCTGGGCCCCCAGTTCGTCCGAACACAGCTCGAATACGGTTCGGGTGTAGTAGTCGAGCCCACGAACAAGCGTGTAGTCCTCTTTGTAGGCCAGATCAAGCGCATCCAAGTATGTCTTCACCTCGCCGAAGTGCCGCGCGCACGCGCCACACAGATGCTGAGCGCTATGGGGGGCATCCTTGGATACCGCGCGGCACCGAGGCTGCTTGCAGTCGAGCACCCGCATCGGATTCTCGACGGCGCGGCGTTGACAGTCCGCACACAGCTGCTCGGCGTGCTCACCAAGGTACGTCGCCAACGCAGCCTTGTACGGAGGCCGGTCAGCGGCACAACCGATCGCGTTCAGGCGCAACGTCAACCCCTGACGCTCCAGCCCCAAAGCAACCATGAGCTGCGCGGCCAGGTCGATGACCTCCGCGTCCAGCGCCGGATCCAACGACCCCAAAGCCTCCACCCCGTACTGGTGAAACTGTCGCTGTCGGCCTTTTTGGGGCTTCTCGTAGCGGAACATGGGGCCCAAGTAGTACAGCTTCGCGAGGTCACCCCGAGCGTGAAGCCCATGCTCAACGAACGCACGCACCACCGATGCCGTCGCCTCCGGACGGAGCGCCAGCGGCAACCCCTTGCGGTCGGGGAACACGTACATCTCCTTGTGTACGAGATCCGTATCCCCTCCCACGCCGCGGGAGAACAACTCCGCCAGCTCCACAACCGGGGGTCGAATCTCCCCATAGGCGTAACGCTCGAAGCAACTCCGTATCTCCCGCTCCAGCCGTTGCCACAGACCGACCTCAGCGGGCAGCACATCCCGCATGCCCCGAACGCTCTCCACCTTCATCAGGCCAGTCCCCGTCCCAAGTTCACCATCTCCACCAATGCCTCCGCCGCCTGCGCGCCCTTGTTGCCCGCCTTGCCCCCCGCCCGCTCCAGAGCCTGGTCTTGGGTGTCCGCAGTGATGACGCCGAACGCTACGGGGATGGGCAATTCCATGTTGAGTTGCGCAAGCCCCTTCGCCGCCTCTGCAGCGACATACTCGAAGTGTGGGGTCGCACCGCGGACAACGGCCGCCAAGGCCACGACACCGTCCACTTGTCCCGACACGGCCTTCGCGGCCCGCGGCAGCTCGAACGCACCGGGAACCCTAACCAACACCAGATCCTCCTCCCGCGCCCCCAGCCGCCGCAGCCGGTCTACAGCACCTCCAATCAATGCGCTGGTCGCCAAATCGTTGAATCGCGAGGCGACAATGGCAAGCTTCATCCCCGTTGCCGAAAGCATTCCCTCATAGGTCCGCATGGCTCCCCCTTACACCTTGTCCAGCTTGTGTCCGAGTTTCTCTTTCTTGGTCCTTAGGTACCCGCTGTTGTGCGGATTGGGCTCTACCTCGATGGGCACCTGCTCCACAATGGTCAGATCATGGCCGGACAGACCGGCGACCTTCTTCGGGTTGTTCGTAAGCAGTCGGAGATTCCGAACTCCCAAGTCGGCAAGAATCTGGGCGCCGATTCCGTAGTCACGAAGATCCGCCGGGTAACCAAGGCGAAGGTTGGCCTCCACCGTGTCCAATCCTTGATCCTGAAGGTGGTATGCACACACCTTACTGGCAAGGCCGATCCCCCGGCCTTCCTGGCGCATATAGAGAAGCACTCCGCGCTCCTCCTGGGCGATGAGTTCCAGGGCCCGATTGAGCTGTGCTCCGCAGTCACACCTTAGCGAGCCCAGCGCATCCCCGGTGAGACACTCCGAGTGCACCCTAACCAGCACCGGCTCCTTCCCGCTCACTTCACCTCGGACCAAGGCAACGTGCTCGTGGCCACGCACCTGATCACGATACGTGACGATGCGGAACATGCCCCACCGACTGGGGAACGAGGCTTCGGCAACCCGTTCCACCAAAGCTTCTGCGCGTTTGCGGTAGGCGATCAGCGAGGCGATGGTGATGATGGGGAGTCTGTGTTCGGCGGCGAACACTTCCAGCTCCGGGAGACGTGCCATCGTCCCATCGTCCCGCATGATCTCACAGACAACACCCACCGGCGACTGCCCCGCAAGACGGCACATGTCTACAGCCGCTTCCGTGTGTCCGGCGCGGCGCAACACGCCGCCCTCACGGGCCACAAGCGGAAACACATGCCCCGGGCGGACAAGGTCGTCCGCCGAACTCCCAGGATCGGCAAGCACGTGGATCGTCCGTGCCCGATCGTGCGCTGAGATGCCTGTTGTGACACCCATCCGCGCGTCCACCGACACGGTAAACGCCGTCCCGAGATGCTCGCGCGGCTGCCCCACCATCAGCGGCAGGTTGAGCCGCTCGGCCCACCACCGGGGCATCGGCACACAGATGAGTCCCCGACCCCTCACCGCCATGAACGTTACGGCCTCGGGGGTGGCTCTCTGTGCGGCCATCACCAAGTCGCCTTCGTTCTCCCGGTCCTCGTCGTCAACCACGACCACCATTTGCCCGTCGGCCAACGCCCGGACGGCGTCGTCCACGCTCGTGAAGTTCATCGCTCCCTCCAAGCCCTCACGTACTTCGCCAGGACATCAAATTCCAGGTTCACCTGATCGCCAACGCGGCGCTGCCTCAGGTTCGTGTGCTCCCACGTGTGGGGGACAACTGCGCAGCGGAAGCACGCCTCCCGCACGGCGAACGGCGTCAAGCTGATCCCATCGACAGCGACGCTTCCCTTGTCGGCCAACAGCGGCGCGAACTGCTGCGGGTAGGCCACCTCCACCAAGAATCCCTGCGCCGTTCGCCCAAGCAGCGAGAGCTTTCCCACGCAGTCCACGTGCCCCAGCACCCAGTGTCCTCCAAGCTCGTCGCCCAGAACAAGCGCGGGCTCGATGTTGACAACCGCGCCCGGCCTAAGAGTCTGCAGTGCCGTGCGGGCAACGGTCTCAGGAGCGAGATCAAACACGAAACCGGCATTCCCGATCTCGGCAACCGTGAGACACACACCGTTGACAGCCACGGAGGCTCCAAGCTGAGGTGCAAGCTCACGTGCCGCTACCCGCAGCCGGGTCGGCTCCCGAGCTTCCACCTTTCCCACAACCCGTACGATGCCGGTGAACATTCCAATGCCCGGGAGGAGTGTACCGGAGTGCTACCTGAGACCACAACCGCCGCTTGCGCTTCCTAGCCACCCTAGGGTAAAGTACCGCCGGTATGGTAAGAGTCTGGGTCATGATTGCCGCCGCTCTGGTGGCCGCAGGGTGTGCGGCATACCCTGCTGCGCACCCCGTGCAACTCGAAGTCGGTGAGCAGAACGGCATTGGGTACATTCAAGCCTACAACGCCTTGGTGCGCTATCGCTTCTCCGAGGACGGAGGCGTCCTGTCCAGCGCGTTTTTGCACTTCACCACGCTGCAGGACCGGGCAACGGACGCTGTCCCTGGATGGGAAGGCGAAGGCGATCAGGTGTCGTTCACGCAGGGTGCTGCACGCCCGTTTGAGCTGTGGATCGATGGTCCGGATACCGCTCGGGTAACGCACGAGGCTTCCGTCTTGGAGCACGACGCGGCGGAGGCGGTGGTCCAGCTGCGCGGTGCCGGGGAAGGCTGGGACGCGCTGAAGACCTTCACGGTCAAGCACGACACCCTGTACACCATGGACGTGAAGCTCGACGTCCAGGCACCCGGCAGCAACGTTCAACTGGTCCTGGGGCACCTCCCACGCGGACGGGACGCTCCCGATCTCAAGTACATCTATGACGGTGTTGTGCGTGATGCACCTCAGCCTGCGGGTACCTACGGCCGTTTTGAGGGCATCGGCCTTGTCGGGAACCGTGTGATCTACTTCCTCCGATTCAACGTACCCCAAGACGCCAAGCCCTTCCAAGCGGTGAATCCGGCAGGGCAGTTGGTATTCGGTCTGGAGATCGAGGAGGTACCGGAGGCGTTCACCCTCTCCGGAACGCTCTTCGCAGGGCGCAACCGGTACCTGATCCTGGAAGCCGCGGGGCTTGAAGAACTCGTATCCGTAGGCTTGTTCTCACAGTTCTTGGTCTACGTCATGAGGTTCCTGAGCTGGCTGTATGAACTCACCGGTAACTACGTGTGGGCGATCTTCCTGTTCACGCTGCTCACCCGCGTCATCCTGTACCCGTTCATGCGCACGCAACTCAGGTCGATGGCCAAGATGCAGCGGCTTCAGCCAAAGATCAAGAAGCTCCAGGAGCGCTACAAGGACGACCGCGCCACCCAGCAGAAACAGATGGTCGAGCTCTACCGGCAGGAGAAGGTCAACCCCCTTGGCGGCTGTCTTCCCATGCTGCTTCAGTTCCCGCTTCTGATCTTGCTGTGGCAGGCCATTCTCTACTCGGCAGAGAAAATCCGCCTTTCACCTGGCTTTCTGTGGATCACCGATCTTTCCCAACCCGATCCTTTCTACATCCTGGTCATTGTGACAACGGGCCTGATGCTCCTGCAGCAATGGCTCACCCAACGCCGCATGGCCTCACCGGCCACCGGAGGCAGTCAGGCCATCGGGTGGCTGTTCCCCATCATCATGGCTGTGTTGTTCCTGGGGTGGCCAGCAGGTCTGTGGATGTACTGGCTGTTCACAACGGTGTTCCAGGTGGGGCAGCAATGGTTGGTTGACCGCGAGATCGCCAGGGAGAGCGTTGGCGGAGCCATGGCCAGGACTGCGGACACCAACGACAACGACCAAGATGGAACTGAGCAAGGCGACTGAACTGGCCCGCAGTTTCGCCATGGAGCTTGCCGGTGTCCTTCAGCAGAAGGTCGTTGTAGAGGTTGGATCGGAGGGGGAAGAACTCTACCTCAACCTTAAAGGGGAACTCCCTCTGCTTGCGGACCACGAAGCGCTCTCCGGCGCCCTGGCTCATCTGCTTCGGCGCCACCTTCGCCGGGAGCTGGAGACAGACCTTTCGGTGACCGTGGACTTCAACGGTGTGTTCGCCGCTCGGCGGGACCAGCTGGTCTCCCAAGCTCGTGAGATGGCACAGCTCGTTGTGGACACGGGCCGCAAGCAACGCCTATTGCCCATGAATCCCCGAGACCGACGAACCGTGCACATGGCATTGGCTGATTTCGCAGGTGTTCGAACGCGCTCGGCGGGCCAGGGCTCCGCCCGTCGCGTGGTGATCGAGCCCAGCGTGTGAAGCTCCGCACAGCGTTGCTTGGCCCCCCCGCCCCGACGGCCCACGACAGGGGAGATCGGCGTGTCATCTTCGGCGTACCCTTCAACCCTCTCAGCGTGAGCGAAGCCGCCGACGCGCTGTCAGCATGCCTGTCCAGAGGGCAGCGTGGGATCGCCGTGTTCACCCCAGACGCCCACGCATCGGCCATGGCCATGCTCGATCCCACCCGGCAGGCGCTCTACGAGAACGCTTCCTTCGTCTTGTGCGACGGGGCAGGAATGGCGTGGGCCTCCCGCTGTCTCAGACAAGCGGTACCCCGGGCACCTGGCGTCGACGTGGCCTGGGCACTGTGCCAGAGGGCCCAAAGACGGGGATGGCGCGTGTACCTTCTTGGAGGGAAGCCGGGCGTGGCCCAGAGAGCGGCACGCTACTTGGAGACGACGTTGCCGGGCTTACGCGTTGTGGGTGTTCGCCACGGATATCCCTCGAGCAACAGTCCGCAGGACGACCTTGCAACCCTTAGACCGGAACTCGTATTCGTGGGGATGGGCTGTCCCAAGCAGGAGCTGTGGATCCTCGCCCATCGTGAAGCAGGGGGGGGCATCTTGATGGGCGTTGGCGGAGCGATCGACCTGTGGGCTGGTCTGTATCCCAGGGCCCCCCTTGTCTGGCGCCGCTGCGGCATGGAGTGGGCGTGGAGAACGTTGCGCCAACCAACGCGGGCCCGCCGCCTATGGGCGGTACCCTTTCTCCTCTATCACACAGGACTGGCCACACTCCTCGGGCGCGTGCGGCACCACTTCTGAGCACTAGCCGACTACGTGCAGCAACACGTGGGAGCAGCGTGGCGCTGATGGCTCTCAATACCCCGCGCGACCGTTCACACTGTTCGGAATCGGATCTCCCTCCTCGAGCAAACGCGTTGAGCGTTCGTGCAAGGGCTTCCGTCCGCCGCCTCTCCAGTTCTTCCGTTCGGAACGCGCCTCCACGGTGGGCGCTCATGACCACGTTGTCGAGCTCTCGGATCGGCTAGGAAGGCAGCGAACCGCCAAGTGTCGCGAACCCGACGCAGCGCCTGTCGCGCAGTTGGTCGCCGCAACCTGTCTGTTGCGCCAATCTAGAGGCATCAGGCATGCCTAGACCATGAGGAGGTGGTGAAGTTGACAGTCAGCAAGGTAACGCTCGGGCTCGCCCTCGGGCTCGTGCTGATCCTCACATGTGGGGTCGCTCGACCTGCCATGGCTGGTCCCGTAACCTGGGCGGATCCAAGCCCGCTTACGACTCCAGTGATCCCTACTGGAGAAGCACTTCCCGATGATCACTTGCTAGAGGTCGAGGGTGAGTGGTGGAGGCTGATCATCCCGGTCATCGTTGGCGGAGGCACATTCTTGTACAGCTACTTCCTTACCGACGCCAATGCTCTTGAGGCGGCAAAGCATGCGGTCTTTGCTGCGGTGCTTGCATGTCTGCCTGGAGCATATTCACCATAGCAGACGCGTCGCAGGAGATGCACGCACCTCCCTGTGAGCAGCGGGGAGGGCGTGCATCCCCAACGTGGTCAGCGGGAACGATCCGTCTGCGGACGTCACAACGTTGCGCGGATGAACAGGTACGACTGCCGAGGGACGGGCGCGAACGAGCGTGGGAACGCTGGAGCGGAGAACACCAATGCGCAACGACATTCGTTACATACTGAAGATCTGTCTGGTGCCTCCTCCTCTTGCTGCACTGTTAATGGTGCTGGGATCGCCGGGCCTCGCGTGGTGGCGCTACCTGGCAGTGTCGGTCGGGGTCTTCTACTTCCTGATTGTGCTTGGCGCTGTGACCCGTCTCTGGATCGAACGCAAAGCCGCAAGGAGAGCAGTGCTCGCCGCCCGTACGCTACGAGCGGCGCTTACGATGTGTCTCGTGACCGCCATGTTTGGTTCTCATGAACTCATAAGGGCACAGACTCTGTGTGATGGGTTGCGGCAGTTATCAAGACATGCACGGTGGGAGTTTGCCGTACTACTCCTTCTCATCGGCATCCTCGAACTGTGTAGCCCTCCCCGCCCGTTGCCCGGAAAGACACACGTTAAGCCAACCGGATGTTCAACCGTGGATGACACCGATCGTCAGTAGGTAGCGATCCGGTGCGGGAATCGTGTCGTGGGGCAGACGCCCACCTGACACCGGTAGCTTGGCAGGCTCCGCATCGACGGGATCCTGTCTCCGCCACAGCTTCTTGCTGCTAGCGCCTGGCGAACTCCGGGCTAGCGCGCCGCGGCCC
>PUMC01000022.1 GCA_003552425.1 Candidatus Acetothermia bacterium
CCCGCCGTATTTCATCGTCCAGAACCCGTTGGATTTGACCGGTTCGGCAACTGCTCGGGACTACGAAGTGGGCCTTCGTGGTCTGCTCTCAGAGCCTGAGGTGGACATGGTGTTGCCATGGTTCGTGTTTCAGGATGCTCCCCTTGAGGCGGATATCGTCGGTGTCCTTCGTTCGCTCTCTGGGGAGTTCGGCAAGCCCATTCTGTGCGGTGCCATCGGTGGTCGTTGGACGGAGGAGATCGCGCAACGCATCGAGAAGGAGGGCATCCCCGTCTTCCGCTCGGTGCGCACGTGGTTGGTCGCTGCGGCAGCGCTGGCCCAGCGAAGCCTGTCAGAATCGTCGTAACGGGGGCGCGGCGAATCGCCGCCGAGGGCGTTCCTATCGGGGAGCATGCGGGGGACTGACGACGATCATGTTGCCGTGTGGCCCGCCGGCGTATGGTTGTCGGTACCATGCGACACGAGATCCGCTTCGCGGGCTTCGGCGGTCAAGGAATTGTCTCAGCGGGAAGGATCACCGGTGGCGCTGCTGTCCTTCATGACGGCACACACGCGGTGTTGACGCAGAACTACGGACCGGAGGCCCGCGGCGGCGCATGTGCTGCCGAGGTCATCGTGTCCGATCACCCGGTGGACTACCCGCACATCACCCAGCCGGACGCCCTGGTGATCATGTCCCAGGAGGCGTACGAGAAGTTCTCCTCACGCATTAAGGAGGGAGGACTGTTGCTGGTCGACGAGGATTTGGTGGAGTACGGTGAGCGCTCCGACGTGAAGGTGGTGGCGGTACCCTCAACGCGTATCGCCGAGTCCCTGGGCCGCAAGATCGTGGCCAATGTCGTGATGCTGGGCGCTCTGGCTGCAGCGTGGCCGGCTGTATCTCGCGAGGCCATGCTAAATGCCGTGCTGGGATCGGTCCCTCCGCATACGAGAGACCTCAACCAACGTGCGTTCGAGGCCGGGTACGAGCACGTCTCCAAGGAGGCCATGCATGGCGCAACCTAGGATTGGTGTGTTCGTCTGCCATTGCGGACGCAACATCGCGGGTACGGTGGACGTGGAGCACGTGACCGAGCAAGCAGCCGAGATCCCCGGCGTAGTTCTGGCCACACACTACGACTACATGTGCTCTGACCCGGGACAGGACCTCGTGGCTCGGTCCATCAAGGAGCACCGTCTGAACGGCGTAGTGGTGGCGGCATGCTCGCCAGGAATGCACGAGGATACCTTTCGTGAGGCTGCGCGCTCTGCAGGCCTGAACCCGTACCTTGTGGAGATGGCGAACATCCGCGAGCAGTGCTCGTGGGTCCACCAGGGGCCTGCGGCCACCGACAAAGCGCGCCGGATCCTGGCCACGGTGGTGGAGAAGGTCAAGGGGAATCTCCCGTTGGAACCCTCAACCATGGACCACGCCAACAAGTGTCTGGTCATCGGTGGTGGCGTGGCGGGAATCCAGGCGGCATTGGATGTAGCCAACGCGGGTTTCGAAGTACTGCTTGTGGAACGCTCTCCGTCCATCGGTGGGCGGATGGCTCAGCTCTCGGAGACGTTCCCCACCTTGGACTGTTCCCAGTGCATTCTCACGCCCAAGATGGTGGAGGTGGATCGGCACCCCAACATCCGGATACTGGCGAACTCGGAAGTGGAGGAAGTGACAGGCTTTCTTGGGAACTGGAGGGTGCGGATTCGCAAGGGCGCCACGTATGTGGATCCCGAGAAGTGTAACCTCTGCGGCGATTGCGTGGGGGCCTGCCCCGTACGGGTACCCAGTGCGTTTGATTAGGGTCTGTCCGAGAGAGCGGCCATTCACATCCCGTTCCCGCAGGCCATCCCGTCATCGTACACGCTGGATAAGGAAACCTGCCTTGGCCTGACACCGCTTCGCTGTAGCGAGTGCCGGGATGCCTGCGAAGCCGGGGCCATCGACTACGACATGCAGGACGAGGTGCTGGAAGAGGATATCGGCGCGATCATTGTGGCGACGGGCTACGAACTCCTCCCCAAAGAGCGCATGGCCGAGTACGGCTACGGAGAGATCCCCGATGTGATCGATGGGCTTGAGTTCGAGCGCATGGTGAGCGCTTCCGGTCCGACGCAGGGTGAACTGCGGCGCCCGTCGGATGGTCAGGTTCCCAAGGAGATCGTGTTCATCCAGTGTTCTGGATCCAGGGATCCGGAACTCTACAAACCCTATTGCTCTAAGATTTGCTGTATGTATACGGCGAAGCACGCGCTTCTCTACCGGCACACTGTCCCGGACGGGAAGGCCTACGTGTTCTATATCGATGTACGAGCCGGCGGTAAGGACTACGAGGAGTTCGTGCAGCGGGCAATGGAGGAGGACAGGATTCTGTACCTCCGGGGTAAGGTGGCCAAGGTCTTCCAACAAGGGGAAAAGGTCATGGTGTGGGGGGTGGATACCCTCACCGACCGCCGTGTTGAAGTGGCTGCGGATCTGGTGGTGTTGGCCCAGGCCATGGTTCCGTCTGCAGGTGTCGCAGAACTGGCGCGCAAACTGCGCGTGTCCGTTGACGAGCATGCGTTCCTCAAGGAAGCGCATCCCAAGCTTCGACCGCTGGAGGCGCTGGCAGCTGGTGTGTTCCTCGCTGGGGCCGCACAGGGTCCCAAGGACATCCCCGAAGCGGTGGCCCAAGGGTCCGGCGCAGCGGCCAAGGCCGTGATGCTGCTCTCGGCGCCGGAGCTGGTCCACTCCCCAGAGGTTGCGGAGGTGGACGAGCTTCTGTGCTCGGCCTGTGGCATTTGCTCCCCGCAGTGTCCGTACGAGGCCATCACCGTCGGCGATGCAGCCGAGGTCAACGAGATGCTCTGTGAAGGTTGTGGCACATGCGTTGCCGCATGCCCGAGTGGGGCGATGAGCTTGCGGAATCTCGCCGATAGTCAGGTGTTGGCGATGCTTCGTGTTGCGCTTGAGGAGCGCGAAGAGGCGGAGGTGTCCGGTGGCTGAGAACGGCTTTGAACCAAGAATAGCGGCGCTTCTGTGCCGATGGTGCGCCTACGCGGGTGCTGATCTTGCCGGGACCAGCCGTCTGTCCTATCCGCCGAACATGGTCCCCATTCGCGTTCCATGCTCAGGTCGTGTGGAGCCCAGCTGGGTGATCGAAGCGCTGAACGCAGGTGCCGATGCTGTGCTGATTGGCGGTTGTCACCCGGGCGACTGCCACTATGTCTCCGGAAACTACAAGGCGCGGCGGCGTGTGGTGTTGCTTCGGCGTGTCCTTGAGGAGTTGGGGGTGGATCCCGCTAGGGTTCGTCTGGAGTGGGTCTCCGCGTCGGAAGGCACCAAGTTCGCCCGGGTCATGCGGGACTACGTTGAGGAGATCCGGGCATTGGGTCCACACGGAGGAGGGATACGGACATCGAGCGCTTCCGAGGCGGATGTGCAGCCCCTTGTGGATGCGGTCGAACAGGTGGTGCAGCATGGCTAAGCCAAAGCTCGCCCTCTATTGGACCGGTGGATGCGGGGGCTGTGATGTCTCGCCGCTGGAGGTGGGTGAGGCCATCGTGGACGTCCTCTCCGGTGTGGAGCTGGTGTTCTGGCCAGCGCTCATGGATACCAAGCGTGCGGATGTAGAGGCTCTGCCCACAGGGGGCATCGACGCAGTGTTGATCAACGGTGCCCTGCGTACCGACGAGAACCTGGAGATGGTTCGCTTGCTTCGCAAGAAGGCCAAGTTGGTGGTTGCCTACGGGGCGTGTGCCCATCTTGGAGGTGTGATCGGATTGGGGAACCTTCATGCCCCCGAAGCCCTCGTGGGCACGGCGCTGTCCGAGGGGTGGCGTCCCGGTGCACCTGCGTTCTCGGAGAACGGTGATGCTCCACCGGCCCTCACGCCCAGTGTGGTTCCCCTATCGGAAGTCGTGCGCGTGGACTACACAGTTCCCGGATGTCCGCCTCCGGGTCAGCTCATCAGGGGGTTCTTCGAGGCCCTACTTGACGATGCCCTTCCTGAACCAGGGCACGTGTTCGCCCACGAGAAGGCACTGTGTGAAGAGTGTCCTCGGGAGAAGGAGGACCGCCGCATCGAGCGGTTCGTGCGACCCCATGAGATCACACCGGATCCGGAGCTTTGTCTGCTCGATCAGGGCATGGTGTGTCTGGGTCCGGTAACCCGAGGAGGCTGCGAGGCGGCCTGCCCCACAGCCGGAATGCCCTGTACGGGATGCGTCGGTCCAACGGCGAAGGCTGGTGACACGGGGGCAGCGATGATCGCCGCGCTCGCTTCGCTCGTGCGTGCGGGGGAGGAAAGCGAGGATGCGTTCGCCCGTGAGGACGAGATTCTCGCCGGACTCGTGGATCCTGTGGGGACCCTTTACAAGTACGGTCTGGCGGTCACCTGGAAGCGGCAGGCGGGCCGGGGAGGCAAGGCATGAACACCAGGAAGATCGTTATCGATCCCATCACGCGCCTGGAAGGGCACGGGAAGATCATGTTGTATCTGGACGAACAAGGGGGCCTGAGAGACGCGGTGCTGCAGGTTCCGGAGTTGCGGGGATTTGAGCGTTTCTGCCTGGGACGCCGCGGTGAGGAGATGCCACAGATCACGGAACGGATCTGCGGGGTGTGCCCTGAGGCTCACCATCTAGCATCGGCCAAGGCACTGGACGACGCGTTCGGAGCGGAGATACCACGAGCTGCCTACGTGCAACGGGCGCTTTACTACAATGCCTACATCTTCTCTGATCACCTGCTGCACCTTGTCTTCCTTGGAGGCCCCGACCTCCTTTTGGAAGAGGACACACCTCCCGAGCAGCGCAACATCCTCGGTGTTCTCCAGGCTCACCCTGAGCTTGGACGGCGTGTGGTGAAGGTGCGCGCGGGTGCGCAGCGCGTCCTGGAGATCATCGGGGGGAGAGCCATCCACCCGGTGTTCGCCCTGCCCGGTGGGGTCGCTCAGCCGCTCGAGGAACAGCAGCGGGAGGAGATTGCCGGTCACATCAAGGCTATGGTTGATCTGGCCACGGACATGGTGCCGTTCTTCCACGAGCGGGTACTTCCCGATCCGGGTTTCCAGGCTTTGCTCCTCTCACAGGCTTGTC
>PUMC01000052.1 GCA_003552425.1 Candidatus Acetothermia bacterium
CCCTCCAATCCCACCGAGCGGTCAAGCCGCGCGAGCTCCTCCGCCCCCAGCCCTCCGCGCCCCACCACGTCCGCAGAGATCACCACATCCGCCCGCAGCCGACGCGCAGCGCGAGCCGCCTTGGACAACAGGACCCTTCGGCACGGACCACAGGGGAACGGAAGCCCCATCAACGTTGGCGGCATGCGCAGGAAGTCCCGTTTGAGGGTATGGCACTTGAACGGCAGGGTGGGAAACAGACGCCGCACCGTATCCTTGACGAACTCGGTACCCTGGAAGAAGGGAGACTGCAGATAGAGGAGATGTAGATCCAACGAACTCCCGTGTTGCATCAGACGGGTGGCCAGGACACTCGCGCGGCTACCCGAATAGAGGACCAGACCACGCATCATTCTCGCCCCCTTCGGTCAGCCGCACTCAGCGCCGCCGCGGAAGTATGAGCCCGTATTCCCCATCCCCTCGCCTGAACACCACAGCCGGATCATCATCGTCCAGGTGGAAGAACACCAAGAAGTCCTTCCCGGAATCCTCAAGCTCAAGGACCGCGTCCTCGGGTGACATGGGTTTTCGAATGTAGCTGTTGACGGTGACGATTCTGGGTCTTCCGCCATCCTCTTCCGGCACTTCCTCGCGACTCCCACCCTTGCGCTCCACGCGCAGCCGTTCCTTGTACTTGACGAGCTGACGCTGCATCTTTTCCACAGCTTGATCGACGGAGGCGTACATGTCGTCGGTGACGGCCTCCGCCTTGACCGTCTTCTTGTTGACCAGGTGCCCCACCATCTCCACCCGGTGCTGCCCCCGTTCCACTTCCATGACGATGTCCAGGCTAACGATGCGGTCAAAATACCGGGAGAGGCCGTCCGCCTTCTTATGGGCGTACTCCTTCAGGGCATCGGAGTCCGCTACATACCGTTCGACAATCCGGACGTCCACAGGGTCCCCTTTCTAAACAAAACAAACCGTTACGTTACGTATGATACAACAGGCAGGGGCCCCCCGTCAACGGCCAACGCAAGCTGACGTCAGCCCAATTCGGAGAGTGCCTGGCGCAAATCCCCCACCAGGCGATGCAGACCGTCTGAACCCAGCTCACTGAAGAAGGGTTCGAAGGTCTCAGTCACATAGGGCCGCAAGCGAATCCGGTACGTGGTCCCCCGGGAGAGGCGCTCACGGTGGAGCAGGCCCATCTCCACGAGTTCGCTGGGGGGCTCGCTGACAAGTGCTGCTTCAGCGCAGTCGATCCACGCGGCCAGCTCGGTGGTCGTATACGCACGCGGCTCTCGAGAGGCAAGGAAGGCCAGCATGCGCTTCTCGTGAACAGGTCTTCGATCCAACCGGCGCATGAGCCGAGCCCGCTGTCGGAGGATCTCCTCGGGGAACACCTCCAAGGCCTCCTCGGGCTCCCTCCGCACCCAATGAGGAACGCAGCGGTCATCTTCCTCGCCACACTCCTCGTGCGTACCCGTGCCCATCGTCTGGAGGTCCTCATGATCATCGCCCGGCGGCGGCGCGGATACCCCTCGCACCTTCTGCAACCACGCCTCGCGGAAGGCAACTTCGGACCCCGAAAGCTCTTCCTCAGCACGCCCCGCAACACTTGACGGACACGCATCAGCCCGCGCCCGCTGGATAGCCGCTAGGATCTCCCCACGCACCTGGCGAAGCTTCGGGGTTTCCACGGGCCGGAAGGCGGGGGTGAATCCACCGTGGAAGGTCTCTCTAAGGCGCACGTTGACCTTCCGCACGGTCTGGCTGGTGAAGAAGATGCACGCTCCAGTGGCCAACGCTGCCACCTCCTCCTTCACCTCCGACTTTCGCCAGGGCAAGATCTCACCGTAGACCCGCATGTCGGCCTCGTGCACCACCCGATGCAGGAACATCATCCCCGCCTGGGTCAACACATCCTTCTCCACCTTGGCCGACCGTTGGGAGATGATCACAGTTCCCAGTCCGCGCTTACGGCCCCGAAGGGCGATGCGGGCCACCGTATCCTTGAGCGGTGAGCGTACACCCTGCGGAATGAACTCGTGACATTCCTCGATGCCGATCATGTAGGGCTTGCGGAGCTTCCCCGCAACCGCCCACAACCTCGCCAGGTACGCCAACACGAACGCATCGCGTTCCTCGGTGAGCATGCCGGAAACGTCGACCACCACGGGAATCCCCTCCCGCAGCGAGACTTCCGCGACCCCAGCGGCGGACTCGGCATCCAGTTCGATGTCTACGTTCTCTCCCTCGCCAACGACGAGAACTTCGTACTTCTCCTTGAGCCCGAAGTACTCACCATCGGTGTCGATGATGGACAGGGGGTAGCGGGCCGCAAGGAGCTCCTCGAAGATCACCCCTGCGGTGTTCGACTTCCCCGAACCACGAATCCCCAAGATGGCGGCGCACTGCCCGATGGCCTCGTCAAGGCCCAACTTGATATCTGGTCCTATGTTGAGCGTCCCCATGTCCCCAGCAGCCTAGGGCCCAACCTTCGGATCACCAAGGTAGGGAGCGACCCCATCAGGGGACATCGGGGGGGTAACGGACGTTACACGTGACCCCTCGCCTGACGGGCCGCCTCGGCAAGTGCTTCCTCACGCGTTCTGATCACACCAGCCAAAATCAGCTCGTGGATCTCCTCCAACACGCGTCCGAGCTGGGGACCGGGGGGCATCCCCAGCTCAAGAAGATCGTCCCCGTTCAACAGCTGGCGCGCACGCTGCACGCCTTGCAACCGGTCCACATGGACGAGCAACCCCACTACGTGCGCAAGGAGGGGTCTCCACGCAGAGGCCTTGTGGGCCGAGCCTTCCGCATCGCAGATCATGAGCCGCACCAGATCGGCAAACAACGGATAGCGCTTGTCCAGATCGTCATAGGGTGCTCCGGGGCATTCCTCCACGGAGAGCAACCGCAACTGCTTACCCAAGCCCATCTCCTGAAGGCGCGCCGCACGCATATGTTCACGCACAAGGTGCACCACCCAGCTCACCTGGCGGGCCGGAAGGCGCAACCTCCGAAGGACCTCCTCCGCGATCGCGGCACCCACACGACAATGCCCGCTCATATGCTCACCGGACCACCGTTCCAACGCTATCGGCTTGCCCACGTCATGGAGCAGGATCCCCAGCTTGAGGTATGGGTCGTCCCACAGTCCATCCGCGACCTCGAGAGCGGCGCATGTATGCTCGAACACGTCTCCCTCCGGATGGTACACCTCCGACTGGGGGACACCGCCCAACGCCGCCACCTCCGGGAGAACACAGGCCAGAAGACCCGTGGAACGCAGCAACCGGATGCCCCTCGCCGATCTGGGGGTGGCCAGCAGGCGAAGGAACTCGTCGCGGATCCGCTCCCAAGACACCCGTGTGATCGCCTGCGCATGAACACGGATTGCGTCCTCCGTGGCCTTGTCGATGCTGAAGCCAAGCTGGCAGGAGAAGCGCACTGCCCGGAGCATGCGCAGTCGGTCCTCCGAGAACCTACGGTCCGGCGAGCCGATCGTGCGGATGACTCCCCGCTCGATGTCAGCGACACCGCCGACCAAGTCCACCACATGTCCGTCGCGCGTGGCAACGAGACCGTTCACCGTGAAGTCCCGTCGCCTGACATCGTCCTCCAGGGTCCCCCATCGCACCTCCTGGGGACGGCGCCCGTCGGGATAGTCACCCTCCGTGCGAAAGGTGGCCACTTCGTAGCGACGACCATTCGGCCCGACAACAATGACCACCCCGAAGGCCTTACCCACTTCCAGCACCTTGAACTCCGGGAGCAGTTCAAGAACACGTCCCGGAGGAGCCTCCGTGGCGATGTCGACGTCCTTAGGCACCCAAGCATGAGCACGGCCTTCGCGAACAGCAAGCACACCGTCGCGCACGACACCCCCCACGAGCACGGTTCGGTAGCCCGCGGCCACCAACCGTCGCGTGATCGCGTCCGCGGCGGGATGCTCAGCAAATACCGTGCCAACTTGTATGTTCACAGCGCATTATCGCCGGCGGAGCGTACGGGCCCAAGCATTCCGCGCAACTCCTTGAACAGAACCCGCTTGAGGGCTACGATTCCGTGGGGGTGCACTCGTATGGAAGATGCGCTGCTAGACCAGGCTAAGTCCAACATGGACAAGAGCGTCAAGGTGTTGCGGGGTGAACTGACCAAGGTACACACTGGTCGAGCCAACCCATCGCTCCTTGAGGATGTGACGGTGGATTACTATGGCACACCCACACCCCTCAAGCACGTGGCCAACATCGTGGCGCCCGATCCCGACTTGATCGTCGTCCGCCCTTTTGACCGCTCTCAGATCGCTGCGCTGGAGAAGGCCATTCTCGCCTCGGACCTGGGACTCACACCCCAGAACGACGGTCAGATCGTCAGAGTAAAGATTCCACGCCTGTCGGAGGATCGACGCGATGAACTCGTGAAGCTCGTCCACAAGAAGGGCGAGGAATCGAAAGTGGCCCTACGGAACTTGCGTCGCGATGCCCGGGACAAGCTGGACAGCATGAAGAAGGACAGCGAGATCTCCGAGGACGACTACTTCCGGCTGCGGGATCAGCTCGACGAGATCACACAGGATTTCGTGGGGCAGGTCGACAAGCACGTCGAGGAGAAGGCCCAGGAGATGCGAACGCTCTAGGTGGGGAGAACACAATGCGCTGGATCGGAATCCGTGAGGGGGCATTGCTTGCCGCTGTGCTTTCCGTGGCTTTGTCAGCGCTCGGCTGGGGATGGCCGTTGGGCGTCTGGTGGGGGCTGTTGGCCGTTGCGGCTCCGCGCGGGGTGGCGTCGTTGCTGGACCGCAACCTCGAAACCGGCTCCTCACGACTTTGGACGAGCATCGCCGCGTTTGGAGGGCAGATGCTGATGGCGGCACTTGCTCTTGGCGGCGTGGCCGCTGGCCTCCCGGCGCTCGCCGTGATCGCCGGATTGGGGGCGGCTGCATTCGGGGTGTGGGCGCGTGCGTGGGCGCTCTCCAGGGCAGCATGAGCGTCGATCGGCTTGGACAAGAGCTACTCGCCACAGTCCG
>PUMC01000133.1 GCA_003552425.1 Candidatus Acetothermia bacterium
CCCCGCCGTGGGCATCCCCCAGACCATCGACAACGACATCGCCGGCACCGACTACGCGATCGGCTTTCACACCGCGCTGGTTACCGTGACCGACGCCTTGGACCGCCTGCACACCACAGCCCACGCCCATCACCGCCTGCTCATCCTGGAGGTGATGGGGCGGGACTCGGGCTGGATCGCGCTGCTGGGGGGCATGGCTGGAGGCGCCGACGTGATCTTGGTGCCCGAGCACACATTCTCCCTGGACTTCGTGGAGCAACGAATCCAGCAACGCCTCGATCAAGGCAAGCGGTTCTCGATCATCGTCATCGCCGAGGGGGCCAAACCCCAGGAACTTGGGGGCAAGCAGGTCACACAAGGAGAGGTTGATGCCTTCGGGCACGTCCAACTCGGCGGCATCGGTTATTGGCTGGCGGGGCAGCTCCAAGCACGCGGCACACTGAAGATGACACCCCGCGTGACGGTGCTTGCCTACCTGCAGCGGGGCGGCGTGGCCTCCCCGTTCGACCGGCTGCTGGCCACCCGGTTTGGCGTGGCAGCCGTGGAGTTCGCGATGGAGGGGCTGTCCGATGTCATGACCGGACTGCAAGGGACGAGCATCGTACCCGTGCCGCTGGCCGAGGCCCTCGCCGGTACCCCCAAAGCCCTCGACCCAGAACTGCTGCGTGTGGCACGGGCAATCGGGCTGAGCTAAGGAGGGATCACACCCATGCTCAAGCGTGTGTTCATTGTGGCGGTAGCGCTCACACTGAGCGCCGTACCGACGCTGTCCGCCGACGATCCCCTGGACATCATCGCCGAGGTGTACCACCTCATCCGCAGCCACTACTACAAGACCGACGAACTCGAACCGGAGCAACTCTTGCACGGTGCGCTGCGTGGGATGATCGAAGCATTGGACGATCCGTACTCGGAGTTCTTCACCCCGCAGGAACACGATGCGTGGTCCAAGACCCTGCGTGGCGAGTACAGCGGCGTGGGGATCGAGATCGGAATACGCGACAACGCCGTGACGGTCATCAGCCCCCTGGACGGGACACCTGCCGACCGCGCCGGCGTGCGCCCCGGTGACAAAATCCGCAAGGTCGACGGAACGTCCACAGACGGCTGGCGCCTCGACCAAGCTTCCGCAGCCATCCGCGGCGAGGCTGGCACCACGGTCACCCTTACCCTGGAGCGGGCCGATGGGGAATTCGAGGACGTCGTGCTCGAGCGCGAGGTGATTCGTCTGGAATCTGTGCGGTCGCGGGTACTCGATGAAGCGCCCGTGGGTTACATACGCGTGTTCCGCATGGACCTCGACACCCCGGCCAAGGTAGGAGGCTCCCTGTTCAACCTGCCGCTCAACACGCTGGACGGGATCATCCTCGATCTCAGACGCAACCCAGGGGGCTACGTGGGCGCCGCGGTGGAAACCGCCGGGTTCTTCCTTGAGCGGGGGAAGGAGGTCGTGACAACCGCTGGCCCATCCTACGGAGAACGCACGTTCCGTTCACGGGGGGGGAACATCCCCGACCTTCCCCTCGCGGTGCTGATCGACGGGGGAACCGCCTCGGCAGCGGAGATCCTCGCCGGTGCACTGCAGGACCACGGGGCTGCGGTGTTAATCGGGCTCCCCACCTTCGGCAAAGGCGTCATCCAACAGGAAGCGCTCACCCTTCCCGACGGATCGGTCATCAAACTGACGATCGCCCAATACTTCACGCCCGCCGGGCGTCCTGTGCACGATACCGGGTTGACGCCGGATATCCATGTCGAGCGGGATCCCGACACCGAAGACGACGAGATCCTGGAGGCAGCACTGGAGTGGATCCGCAGTCAATCGTCCACACCGGTGGGGACACCCTGAGGGGAGACGTCTGTGCGGTCTGCCGGCGTCGAACGCCCCTGAAACTGACGCTGCCTGAACCCAGCCACACCGTGTGGTGGCCTTGCCATGATCTGGGTACCATCCTCGGCGGAGGTGGTACCGTTGAGGCTTAAGAGCACTCTGTCCCGAAGGCTGGAGGAACTGCATCCTGAGAACGGGACGGTGCGCATGTACGTCTGTGGCCCCACCGTGTACAACCGCTTCCACATCGGCAACGCCCGTCCTTTCTTGGTGTTCGACGCACTGCGGCGTTACCTCGAGTCGCGGGGCCTCAACGTGATCTACGTGCAAAACATCACGGATATCGAGGACAAGATCATCGCCCGGGCAAACGAGGAGGGACGCACCCCCGAGGAGGTGGCGGCGGACTACACGGAGAAGTACCTCGAGGACTGCTCCGCGCTGGGCATCCGGCCCGCCACCCACGCGCCTCGCGCCACCGCCTACGTGCCCCAGATGGTGATGATGATCGAGCAGCTCATCGACAAGGGCCATGCGTATGCGGTGGACGGCGATGTGTACTTCTCCGTGGCCAGCTTCCCCGACTACGGGAAACTCTCCGGACGCGCCCTTGAGGATCTGGAGGCCGGTGCCCGGATCGCGATCAGCGACCGTAAGCGCGACCCGCTGGACTTCACGCTGTGGAAGTCCGCCAAACCTGGCGAACCTTGCTGGCCCTCACCATGGGGAGACGGGCGTCCAGGCTGGCACACCGAGTGCGTGGCCATGGTCCGCGACATCCTGGGGGACACGGCGGACATCCACGCCGGGGGCTACGACCTCGTGTTCCCCCACCACGAAAACGAGCTTGCCCAGGCGGAAGCGCTCACGGGGCAACCGTTCGCCCGCATCTGGCTTCACAACGGTCTCCTCACCGTCGGCGGGCAGCGGATGGGGAAATCCTTGGGCAACTTCGAGTACGCGCACAGCGTGGTCGAGCGACACGGCACGGAACCCGTGCGCTACTTCTACCTGTCCCGTGACTGGCGGAAACCCCTCGACTTCTCCCACGAGGCG
Source organism: Candidatus Acetothermia bacterium (assembly GCA_003552425.1). The sequence goes on from PUMC01000133.1 coordinate 2,888, forward strand.
GTCGAAGAAGCCGGTCGTGCCGTCCAGCGCGTGTACGGACTCCTCTGGGAAGCCGACCGCCTCGCCGAGGCCACCCCACCTGACGAGGACTTCCTCCACGCCCTTTCCGAGCTCGAGACACGCTACCACGCGTTGCTTGAGGAGGATTTCAACACCGCCGGGGGCCTCGGCATCCTGCAGGAGATCGTCGGCGAGGCCTACCGTCGAAACGCCGGCGCTACACACCCCGGAAATGCGCGCGCGGCGACAGTCCTTGTACGGCGCCTCGCGGAACCCCTGGGGCTGTTTCAAGCAACGCCTCCAGCCACCGAGGGGCTCACCGAAGAGCTTCTCGACCTCCTCGTCGAGCTCCGCGGAGCGCTTCGCGAGCAACGGCTGTTCCCGCTGGCCGACCGGATCCGCGACCGCTTGACCGAACTCGGCGTCGAACTCCGCGACGGTGCTCAGGGGACTTCGTGGAGCGTGACCCGGGGACCTGACGCGTAGCGACCGATCAGTCAGGCCCAGCCTGGGGAAGTACGTCGCGATCGGGGAACCGAGGCAGGGCTTTGCCCCACTGAACGCGCGGCAGACGTGCCCCCGGTCCGAGAGCATCGGGAAGCTTGTCACCCATCACGACACCGAGCGGGGCATCGGGCGCCGTGTCGCGCTTGTCGAGGAGCGCCATGCCCACCTGGCCGTCGGGCACCACCGCGCAGCTTGTGATGCGCCCCACAACCTTCCCCGACGGATCCATCACCCAAGCACCCGCCCGAACCGGACGGCCACCTTCGGGTAGCTGCAGACGGACGATCTCCCGTCCGCCGTCGAGCAACGCCCTGAGGTAAGCGTCACGGCCCACGAAGAAGGGTTTATGAAGCTTCACGTAAGGAGCGAATCCGGCCTCGTGCGGAAGCACCGCATCCGGCCCGCCAAGCTCGTGCCCGAACAGCGGAAGACCCGCCTCCGTCCGCAGGGCATCCCGGGCAGCAAGCCCGCAGGGAAGCGCACCGCTGCCCTTCCCCGCGTCCAGCAACGCCTCCCACAGTTCCACGATCTCTCGCGGAGGGACGTAGAGCTCGTATCCCAGCTCCTCACCCGTATACCCCGTCCGCGAGCACAGCACGTCCACACCGGCAAGCTCGATCTCCATGAACTCCGTACGTCGGAGCGCCCGCAACCGGGCCTTCTGGCGGGCGGGGAGCAAGCGCTGCAGGATCTCCCGAGAAGCGGGGCCCTGAAACGCCAAGTTCAACCGACCATCGTCGGCCCCGTCGGCCTTGAGGTCAAGCAGCGTCACCGGACCGTCAGGGGTGATCCACGGACGATCCGGATCGAGCAGGGGCTCCCCCTCGTTCACAGCCGTCAACCACGCCCAGTCAACCGCTTCGTTGGCGGCGTTCACCACCACCAGGAATCGCTCCGCACTCCTGCGGTACACCATGACGTCATCGATAACCTGCCCCTGAGGCGTGAGGAGAAACGCGTAGTGCGACTGGCCAGGGTGAAGCCAGCCGGCGTAGTTCGTGGTCACCAGGTTGAGGTACGCCTCGGCATAGCGCCCCGATACCTCCACAACACCCATGTGGCTGAGATCGAACAGACCCGCCGCCTTCCGCACGGCTTGGTGTTCGTCGCGGGCGGAGCTGTACCAGAGCGGCATCTCGTAACCGGCAAAGGGCTGCATACGGGCGCCCATCTTCCGGTGAACATCGGTCAGCGGCGTCGTGCGGACGGCCCGCTCCTCCGCAGGCGCGCTGTAGGGTTCCCGCGCGGCAAGACCACAAAGAACGTGCTGTCCTACGAAGTAAGGTTTCGCCACATCGATGCCTTCACCGTCCCGCTCTTGAAGCGCACGCCCACTACCGGAGAACCCGCGGAACGGACCAGCGCCGCCCGTGGAAGGTGCTGACCCCCCTTCCTCTGACCAGGTCACGGCGCTCCCGTCGGAAAGCCGCACCGTCTCGGGCACCGTTCCTTGGGGGAGCAGCGTGACAACGGCCGGGCCCTGAACCTTCCGGTAGACATCCACCGGATCGAAGAGCACATAGCCATC
>PUMC01000069.1 GCA_003552425.1 Candidatus Acetothermia bacterium
CATCATCCGTAAGCACCATGTCCGACGCTTCCTTGGCCACCTCCGTTCCCGCTTTGCCCATGGCCACGCCGATGTCGGCTCCCTTGAGCGCCGGGGCGTCGTTCACCCCATCCCCGGTCATGGCCACGACGTGCCCGTGCGCCTTGAGCGCCTGAAGGATCCGCAGCTTGTGCGCCGGGGTCACCCGGGCAAAGACACCGACGCGACGCACCCGCTCCGCCAGCGTTTCGTCCTCCATGTCGTCGAGCTCAGTCCCTGTGATGACGGCATCGTCTGCCTCAGCGATCCCCACCTCTCGGGCAATGGCCAGGGCTGTCACGGCATGGTCGCCGGTGATCATCACCACGCGGATGCCCGCACCCTGCGCATCTTCGATGGCCTTGATCGCCTCCGGGCGCGGTGGGTCGACCATGCCCCACAGCCCCACGAACACGAGGCCGTCTTCGACCGCTTCCCGCTCCAAGCTCTGCTTCTCGTCCGGGAACCGGCGGCGCGCAGCAGCCACCACGCGCAGCGCGTCCTCAGCGTAGGCCTGGTTGGCATCCTCAATCCGTTGCCGGCGTTCGTCGGTGAGCGCGACCTCCTGGCCACCCTCAAGCACGTGGGTGCAGAATCCCACGATCCGATCCGGGGCGCCCTTCACATAGGCGACCGTGCCCTCCCCGTCCTCACCGGGATGCAAGGTGGCCATGTACTTCTGTTCGCTGGAGAAGGGCACTTCATGAAGCCGTTCCTGATCGCGCTCCAGCTCCTTCGCGGTCATCCCCCCCTTCCGGGCGACTACCAGAATCGCTCCTTCCGTGGGGGTGCCGCGCACCCGCCATGTGCCGTCCTCTTCGAGCAGACGGGCGTTGTTGTTGAGCGCGCCGATCCGCATGAGCAACCGGACATCGTCGCTGAGCTTTCCCGGTGAACCGTTGTCACCTTGAGGCTGAATCTCCCCCTCGGGTTCGAACCCTGCCCCGCTGACGGTGTAACTGCGGGCCAACGTCCACAGTCGGGTGACCGTCATCTCGTTTCGGGTGATCGTGCCGGTCTTGTCCGAGCAGATCACCGTGGTCGATCCCAGGGTCTCCACAGCCGGCAGACGGCGGATGATGGCATTGCGCCGGGCCATACGCTGCACCCCTAGCGCCAACGTCACACTGATCACTGCCGGCAGACCCTCGGGGATGGCCGATACCGCAACGGCCACGGCGTAGAGAACCATCTCCACCCATTCGTAGCCCATCACGATCCCCAGCAGGAACACCAGGGCTGCCATCCCGATACCCGCAAGGCCGAGCACCGTTCCCAGACGTGCCAGCCGACGCTGAAGGGGCGTCTGCTCACGACCGGTCTCGCGCACCTGCCCTGCGATCCGGCCTAGGGCAGTGTCCATCCCTGTGCCCACGACCACAGCGCGGCCACGACCCGAGGTCACCGATGTGGACATCCACAGCATGTTCGTCCGGTCGGCCAACTGCACATCCTGGTCGAGCTTGCCCGCACGCTTGGCGACCGGCTCGCTCTCCCCAGTGAGCGCCGATTCGTCGGCTCTGAGGTCTATGCTTTCGACAAGTCGCGCATCAGCACCGACCCTGTCCCCCGTTTCGAGCAGGAGCACATCGCCCGGAACGATCTCGTCGGCGGGGACATCCGTCTCCGTACCCTCCCGCAGCACGCGAGCGTGGGGGGCAGCCATCCGATGGAGCGCCTCGAGCGCACGGTCGGCCTTCCACTCCTGGGCAGCGCCAAGCAGCGTGTTCAGCACCACGACGCCGGCGATCACGGCCGCATCCACCGCATGGCCGATGAGGGCCGAGACACCGGCTGCTGCGATCAGGAGATAGATGAGGGGATGGTGGAGCTGCCCGATGATGACCTTGAGGGCCGAACGCCCTTCCTCAGCCTCGAGGGTGTTCTTGCCGAACTGCTCAAGCCGATGGGGGATCTCCGATTCGCTCAGTCCGCGTTCTCCGGACCCGATCTTTCGGAAGAGCTCCTCTTCTCCCAGCGCATGCCAGTGGGCGGAGTTTCGCTTCTCATCAGCGCTCAACGCGTCCCCTCCTTGCAGGATCCTTCATCTGACCGGAGGCCGTCCATCACGTCATTGAGGGCCTGGTCGACCCGCCGGATCATAGGGTGTGAACGGCGCACATGCCCGTACGTGACCCGCTTGAACACCGCTTCGCGCTCCTTGGCCTCGTGGTGCAGGCGCCGCAGCTCCGCGTCCTTGATCCGCCACGTGCCGTTCATCTGGTTGACCACCAGCTGGCTATCCATCGAGCAGTTCACAGTCCCGCGCGTGTGTTTGGTGGCAAGCTCAAGCCCACGGATCAGCGCCGTGTACTCGGCGCGGTTGTTCGTCGTCCGGCCGATGCAGGAGGCAAGGGACGCAAGTTCCCGTTGCTCCCCGTCCACGATGAGGACGCCGATCGCTCCTGGACCCGGGTTCCCGCGACACCCCCCATCACAATACAGGAACACGCCTCTGTTCGTGCTGCTCATCAACGCTCCCTCCATGGCCAACCCAGAACAGCGTAATCATATGGCACAGCCATGATCCCTTCAGGCGGAACATCCCCCAGCCGACAACACGCGGTGGGCAGACACACGCTCCGAAGGATACCATGCGTTGCGGATGGATCACGCACAGTACGAACTGATCATCGACCCGGAACTGGCGCCCTGCCCGGTGCTGCCGGCGCTCGTGTGGGCAGAGGGCATCGCCTCGCCCACGGCGTCCGAGGAACACGCGGGACCGATCGCCGAGGCTGTCGCCCGTGCACGGGACGTGGGCGACACCTATGTCCCCCCTGAGATGCGGTCTCGTGTCCGGAACATGCTGCGGCACGGACGGTACAAGCCCACGGGGCGCGGGAAACCGGCCAGCGAGTTCCTCCTGCGCGCGGCGCTCGGAGGGGAGTTCCCGCGCGTCAACGCCCCTGTGGACGTCAACAACTGGGTGAGCCTGGAATCTGGACTTCCTGGCTCGATCTTCGACGTTGCGCACTCCGGGAGGCGGTTGCTCCTGCGGCGAGGCCGAGCGGGCGAGGCCTATGTGTTCAACCCTTCGGGGCAGGTTCTCGAGCTCGAGGACCTCCTCCTTGTGTGCCGGAAAACCGAACGCGCGTGGGAACCCTGTGGGAGCCCGATCAAGGACGCCATGATCACCAAGCTCAGCGCACACACGCGTGATGTCATCGCCATCCTGTACGCGCCCCATGACGAACCGCGGGAATCCCTCGAGCGTTGGGCATCCCTGTTTGCCGAGCGACTCGGGGAGCAGTGCAGCGCGCAGCGCACCGGGTACCGCGTGGTGGACGCGGATCGTAAGCCGTAGCGGAACACGGGCAGCGACGTGCTCTGTGCGGACGGTTATAATGCTGGCGTGGACCCCGTGAACTACGCTGCTCGGCTCCTCAATGCCGGCCCTATCTGCGATCACTGCCTCGGCCAGCAGTTCTCCCGCCTGGGCCATGGCCTCACGGGCTGGGACCGTGGGCGCCTGCTACGCGCACAGGTCTCGCACCTTCTGCAGCATGGCGTGCGCGGCGGACTGCCGTGTTGGGTGTGCGGGGACACGTTCGACCGCGTTCAAGACTGGGCTGCACACGCTCTGGAGGCCGTCGGCGCGTACGCGTTCGACACCTTCCTGTTCGGGGTTCGGGTCTCCCCACGCCTGGAGGCGACGCAGGAGCACCTGTCGCGGGCTTTCCCTTCACCATGGGCGGAACCGATCCGCAGGGAGATCAACCGCTGCTTGGGCCGAGCGTTCGAGAAGCTCCTCGCTCAGCAGGGCCGGTCGGCCACGGTGGACTTCACCCGGCCTGATGTCCGGTTCACCGTGGACCTTGAGCGGGAGACCGTCGAGCTCCAGGTGGCCTCGGTGTGCTTCACCGGTCGTTACCGGAAGCTTGTGCGCGGTATTCCTCAGACACACTGGCCGTGTCGAACCTGCGGAGGTCGCGGCTGTGAAACCTGTAGCGGGAGCGGTAAGCAGTACCGAGAATCGGTGGAAGAGCTGATCGTGCCAACGCTCGTCGACGCCTGCATGGGCACGGGGGGGCACCTTCACGGCGCAGGACGCGAGGATGTGGACGCCCGGATGCTCGGACGCGGACGACCGTTCGTCGTGGAGATCCTGGAACCCAAACGGCGCATGGTCGACCTATCGGAGGCAGCGGATACCGTACACAGGGCAGCGGCCGGACGTGTGGAGGTGGCCGAGCTCGCACCTGCCGACCCCAAGACCATCGAGCACATCAAGAACGCCCGCGCCGACAAACGCTACCGTATGCGGGTGGCCTTCGAACGGCCTGTAGCGGAGGATGCACTCTCGCAGGCACTCGCTGCGCTCGTGGGCCAGATCCAGCAGCGCACACCCACCCGGGTGCGCCATCGAAGGGCGGACCTTGTACGCGAGCGAACCGTGCACACCGCCACGGGGGAGCTGCTGTCGCCGAAAGCGGCGGACATCGAGATACGCTGTGGAGGCGGCCTCTACGTAAAGGAACTCATCAGCGGTGACGATGAGGCCACACAACCCAACCTCAGCATGCTGCTCGGCGTACCCGCACGGGTCACGGAGCTTGATGTGCTTGAGATCCTCGACAGCACTCCCTAGCAAACCTCGTTCACAGAAAGGTTCATCGCGGCGTGCTGGCGCCGTTCCCCGCCCACCGGTTAGCATGTGTGCATCGTTATGTAAGGAGGGAACATGAGCAAGTGTTGTGCGTTGTTGACAGTCTTCTTGGTATCTGTTGCCCTGAGCCCGCTGGGGCTCGCCAACGACGCTGAACTCACCGACTGGGCCCGTGCCCGCTGGGAATCCTACCTCACGGCGTCACCCCAGGACCTGGCTGCCGAGGTCCATCCAGAGGGAGGGACGGTGTTCATGGGCACACCCTGGGATGGCTTCTACTACGG
>PUMC01000024.1 GCA_003552425.1 Candidatus Acetothermia bacterium
CCGAGAAGGACGGCGAATAGCGTTGGGAAGCCGCCAGCAACCAATGATCCGAAGAAACCGGAGAGCGTACGTGTGGAGAACTGCACGCTGAACAGGTGGGTGCGCTCCGTGTCACCACTGTGGAGTGCCATGAACGGTGCGTTGACCACGTCGAGGAACGTGCGGCTCAACCCAAACAGGACACCGAAGGCAAGGAGCGCGCCTCGGGTCGGGGAGAGGGCAGCCAACACAAACCCAGACGCAGCAAGGACAAGGCCCAGCACCAACAGCTTTCGGTAGCCCACGCGGTCGCCGATCACCCCTGCCGGAACGGCGGTCACGGTAGCCACAAGCGCTGGCAGACCGACCAGCAGGCCGACAAACGCTGGCGAGTAGCCAAGCGCAAGCACGTACAGGTTGAAGAACAGCTGGTAGATTGCGAACCCAAAACCGCTGACAAAGGTGTAGCCGAGGTACAGGCGAGCATTGCGCCCAAACTGCTGCAGTCGGTCTCGGTACGCGCGGATCGGTCCCATGAACGAGCATTGTAGGGAGCAGCGCTTGGCGATCCAGGCAACAACACGCATACTATCGTGTCAATCTGGTCAGGGTGCAGCCAGATCGGTCTGTCGGGAAGTGCTTCTGTTGTGGATGCGTGATCGGCTCCGCTGTACACCTGCGCACAGACCTGGCCGGGATTGGGGAGGAGCCCCAGGGTGACCGAACGGCATCGAGCCGCAATGCTGCTTACGGATATGGTGGGGTACACGGCCCTCACACGCAGGGACGGCCCGCTCGCGCTGGAACTCCTGGAAGAGAGCCGCGCGGTGATCCGGGCGCAGCTGCACGCACATGGCGGCTGTGAGGTTAAGACCATCGGCGATGCCGTGCTGGCTGAGTTCGAGCGCGCCGACGATGCCGTAGGCAGCGCCATCGCCATCCAGCAGAATCTGCAGGTCCGCAATACGAAGGCGCCCCCCTCACACGCGGTGCACCTTCGTATCGGCGTTCACCTCGACACCATTGTCCACAGAGACGGCGATGTCTACGGTGACGGGGTGAACATCGTGTCCCGTGTGGAGCCGATGGCCCGGCCCGGACAAGTCTGCATCACCGAGCCGGTACGCCTCGCGCTCGAACGGAAGCCCTCGACACCGATGATGCCGCTCGGCCCGCGATCCCTGCGCGGGCTCACGGAGCCGATGGAGCTCTACGAGCTGGTCTGCTCCGAGGGGCCGGGGCGGGCGCCGCCTGCTGCGGGGGGCGGGGACAGCCGGCCATCGATCGCCGTGCTCCCCCTGATGAACCTGTCCTCCGAACCCGAGAACGAGTTCTTCAGCGACGGGATGACCGAGGAACTGATCGGTGCGCTGTCGCGCTCCAAGGGCTTGCGCGTCATCTCACGCACGTCCGCGTTCAGCCTGAAGGGCAAGGAACTCGGCGTCCGAGCTATCGGTGAGCTGCTCAACGTGGATACGGTGCTCGAGGGAAGCGTACGCAGGTTTGGCGATCGCGTCAGAATCTCCGTACAACTGATCGACACGCACGAGGACACGCCGCGGTGGTCGGAGCGGTATGACCGTGAGATCAGGGATGTGTTCACCATCCAAGAGGAGATCGCGCAGGCGATCGCCGAGACGCTGGAAGTCACGCTGCGCGCCGGACCGCGCCGGCCGCTGACAGCGAACACGGATGATCTCGAAGCCTACACGTTCTACCTGAAGGGTCGCTTCTACTGGAATCAGCGTACGGAAAAGGGCCTCCATCAGGCGATCAGCTGTTTCGAACGCGCCATCCGGCGGAACCCCGACTACGCACTTGCCTACTCCGGTCTGGCCGACGCGTTCACCGTGCTCCCGGACTACACCACGTTCAACCGCGAGGAGGCCTACCGCAGGTCCGTAGCGGCCGCGCGCAGAGCGCTGCAGCTCGACGAAGGGCTGGCCGAGGCGCACGCCTCCATGGCCGACATCAAGCTCCTCTATGAGTGGGACTGGATCGGCGCCGAGGAGGATCTGCAGAGGGCGATCCGTCTGAGCCCCGGATACACGACGGCCTACCACTGGTACGGTCATTGTCTCCTGTACACAGGTCGCTTCGAAGAGGCAGGTGTGTGGTTTGAGCAAGCGCTGGACATGGATCCCCTGTCCGTGATCGTGCACAGCAATCTTGGTCTGGCCCTCTACGCGGCCGGCCACCGCCAGCGCGCGCTTGCCGCACTGGAGCGAGCCCTGGAGATCGCGCCGGACTTCGGCATCGCACAGCTCTACCTCGGTCTCCTACACATCGCGCTGGGTCGGATGCCGGATGCGCGAACCGCCTTCGGCGAAGCGCGGCGCAACTTGGGGCACAACACGGCACCGGCGGACGTGGGGCTGACGCTCGTGGACATGATGACGGGGAACATCACCGACGGCCGTGCGCGCCTGGAACAAGTGGAACTCCGGGCCGCACGGGGAGGAGCGCCTCCTACGTGGGTCGCCCTTGTCTACGCGGGACTCGGCTCGACCGATGACGCCTTTGCGTGGCTTCAGCGCGCACTTGGTGAGCGGGACAACATGCTGCGCTTCCTGCGGGTGCTGCATCCGTTCGACACGCTAAAGGGCGACGCGCGCTATACCGAGCTTCTGCGGGAGCTGCGGCTACCTCTCCTTGCCGGGGACACACACGCCGCACCGCGATAGCCGCGGAACACTTGTACGAACGCAGGTCCCCGGGGAGCGTGCTTGGTGCCCCCCAAGAGCGGCGGATCGCGCTTGCGGAGGTTCGGTAGCGCGCGAGCGCCATGCGCAGAGGGGCAACGTTCGACAGGGCGTTGCGCAACTCCGATGTGGAGGATACCGTACATGGTTGGGGGGGCGCCGGCCGTCGGGCGAGGACCGGTCGCGGGACGAAGGAGATACCCTACGGCCGAAGGCGCGGCTCAAAGGACGGGTAAGCCATGTCACTTCTGAAACTCACGGGGATCACCAAGGATTACAAGCTAGGGAACACCGCTGTCCATGCGCTACGTGGGCTCGATCTCAGCGTGACCAAAGGCGAGATCGTGGCGCTGATGGGGCCGTCGGGCTCGGGGAAGTCGACCCTGATGCACATTCTGGGCGCGCTGGACACGCCCACCACCGGTACGGCTTCGCTCGAGGATCAGGACCTGCAGACGCTTGGAGAGCGACAGCTAGCCCGGCTGCGCGGGAGGAAAGTGGGGTTCGTGTTCCAGACGTTCCATCTCGTACCGACGCTCTCCGCGCAACGCAATGTGGAACTCCCGATGATCTTCCTCGGTGTGGGCAGGCGCGAGCGCGCCCGTCGCGCCCATGAACTCCTGGAGCGCGTAGGCCTCGGTGACCGCGTCAAGCATAAACCCAGTGAGCTTTCCGGAGGGGAACGCCAACGTGTGGCGATCGCCAGAGCGCTCGCCAACGACCCCGAGGTGATCTTGGCCGACGAGCCAACGGGGAACCTCGACTCGGAGACGGGGGGCACGATCCTCGAACTCCTGCGCCGCCTGAGCGCCGAAGACGGCAAGACTGTGGTCCTCGTCACCCACGACCCGGAGGCTGCAGCCATCGCCCACCGCATCATCCGCCTTCGCGACGGCCAGATAGCGGAGGTGACAAGCAATGCTCGGTGACTTCCTGTCGCTGGCTGGGTCGAGCATCGCCCATAGAAGGATGCGAAGCTGGCTAACGGTGATCGGTGTCTTCATCGGGATCACCGCCGTGGTGGCCCTGATCTCCATCGGCCTGGGCCTCGAACGTACGATCGAAGATGAGGTGGGGAAGGTGTTCGGTGTGGACACGTTCCTGCTGGCTCCGCGCGGTGCGTTCGGCCCCCCCGGATCGGGCGGGAGCAACCGTAATCAGTACGCGCTTGACCTTGAATGGCTGAGGAATGTGGAGGGCGTGAAGACCGCCGCCGCCGTACGACGGCAGACCGGTTTCGTCGAGGGGGGCGTCAGTCCGGAGGGACGTGCGGTGCGCGGCTTCTTCCCCGTCGTGGGACTCTCACCGGAGTTGATCACCTCGTTTTCGTCGTTCATCGGCTCGCTGGAAGTCGAGCCGGGCGGACGGCTGTTTGTCGAAGGGGACGTGGAAGTCACGGTGCTTGGCTGGGATGTGGCGCGCCAGATGAACGCCCAGCTCGGCGACACCCTCACGGTGGAGGGCGACATGGACAAACCGGCACGGTCCATGACGGTGGTCGGTATCCTGTCCTCCGAGGCCGCAGCGGGCCGATCGCAGGGAGGCTTCGCACCGGGGATGGGCGACGGTGCCGATACGATCTATGTCCCGTTCGCGACGATGGAACTCCTGTGGGGGAGGGCGGAAGATGTGAGGCTGACCCTGGTCCGTACGGAGCCGGGCCGCGATGTGGATGACGTTGCCGACCGCGTTCAGGCCCACCTGCGCGCCGACGGGACCAACGTCTCAGCGATCACCTACAGCGACATCAGCAGCGCCATCGGGACGGTCACGTCGACGGTCAGCGCGTTCCTGGCCGGAATCGCCGGAATCTCCCTTCTGGTAGGTGGTGTGGGGGTCATGAACACGATGTTCACCTCGGTCCTCGAGCGCACCCGGGAGATCGGGATCATGAAGGCCGTCGGCGCTGGAGACCGACACATCCTCGCCCTGTTTCTCATGGAGTCCGGACTCATCGGCCTGGTGGGGGGCATCGTGGGCGTTGTGCTCGGGCTGGGGCTGAGCGGTGTGGCCTCTGCGCTCATTGGCAGGGTGTTCGACGTACGCATCGCCGTTGTGGCGAGTCCGTCGCTCATCGCGACCACGTTGGCTGGTTCGTTCGGGCTCGGTGCGTTCGCCGGGTTGTGGCCCGCTCGCCGGGCTGCGAAGCTGCCCGTTGTCGATGCGCTGCGCTACGAGTAACCCGTGCCCACGGCGGAGGCACCCGCACTTGCCATGGAGCGGCGTGTCGGCGCACTTGCCCGTACAGGGGGCCACGGCTAGCATTCACCCGGGGTCGGTCCGTGAGAGCCAGCAAAGCAGGCGTTTGGGTGAACTGGAAGCTCCTGACCCGGCGGACCGCCGGTGCGCTCGTGGCAGCGGGGTTCGCCGTGTACGTCCTTTGGCCGTGGCTTCCGGGCACCCAGGGTCCTCCCACACGCTCCATCGTGGTCTACGGATTCAGTATCCTGGGCGAGGTGATGAACGACGCCCTGTTCCCGGCCTTCGAAGAGCGCTGGTTCGAGGAGACGAACGAGCAGGTCGAGCTCATCCTGTCGCTGGGAGCTTCGGGGACGATCACCAACCTGATGATCCTCGGTGTACCCGCGGAAGTGGCGATCCTCTCCCTCGAGCTTGACGCATGGCGCTTGGCCGATGCCGGGGTCGTGCCCGGCCCCACCTGGCGCGAGCTTCCGTTCGACGGGGTCGTCAACCGGACGCCCTTTGTCATCCTCGCGCGCCCCGGTAACCCAAAGGACATAAGCAGTTTCGCTGACCTTGGGCGCCCCGGAGTGGGCGTCGTCCACCCGGATCCGCTGACCTCGGGAGGCGCACAGTGGGCCGTTGTCGCCGAGTACGGCGCAGCCCTCAGGGAGACGGGAGAACCTCAGAAGGCCTATGACCAGCTGCTGGGGATCTGGCGCAATGTCGTCGCTCAGGCTGCATCGGCACGCGCCGTGCGCACGCAGTTCGAGTCGGGATTCGGCGACGCGCTCATCACCTATGAGCAGGAAGCTGTGCGGGACAAGGCCCGCGGTCGTCTGGAGGTGGACATCGTCTATCCCCGGAGCACCATCCTCAGCGAACATATCGTCGTCGTGCTAGAGAGGAACATCGCCCCGGCGAACCGGGACGTCGTGGGGGCATTCGTCGAGTTCCTGTGGACCGAGGAGGCGCAACGGCTGTTCGTAGAGCACGGCTTTCGCAGCGTGTACGAAGAACTCGATGCCGAGAACCCGTTGTTTGGCCATATACCCGACCCCTTCCTCATCTCCGACTTCGGCGGATGGCGGGAAGCCAAGACGAACATCGTGGACGCCATCTGGCGCGACCAGGTGCTTCGCGAGGTGGGCCGATGAACCACCGCCGGAAGGGCAGCGCGTGGCTCCCGGTGACCTTGCTTCTTCTGGTGCTGCTGCCGCTCATCATCATGCCCATCGTGGCCATCTTCGTGTTCGCGGCACGGGGAGGCCTTGGCGGCTTCCTGAACACGTTGGCCGAGCCGGATGTGCAGTTCGCCCTGAGGTTTTCCCTCCTGATCGCTCTGGCCACATCCCTTGTGAACCTGGTTCTGGGGACGTTCGCCGCCTACGTGCTCACCAAGTACACGTTTCGTGGCCGGGAGATGCTGACGATCCTCGTAAGCCTTCCGGTGGCCATGCCGCGGGTGGTCGTCGGCACGTCGCTCCTCCTCCTCTGGGGGCCCATTGGGCTCATCGGCCGGGCACTCGATCCGCTTGGACTTCAGCCGATGTTCGCCCCCTTCGGCATCGTGTTGGCGCACCTGTTCGTCACCCTTCCGTACATGGTGAGCTCGGTGCGGCCTGTGCTCGAGGAACTCGAGGACACCTACGAGGAAGCGGCCTACACCATGGGCGCCGGTCGTTGGAAGACCTTCCTGCACGTGATCCTCCCGGCACTCAAGGGAGGACTGTTCTCCGGCTCGCTGCTGACCTTCGCCCATTCCCTGGGCGAGTTCGGGGCGACGATCATGGTAAGCGGAAACCTGCGGCTCAGAACGCAGACCGCGCCCTTGTACATCTTCGCTCAGTTCGAGGCGGGCAACATCGAAGCCGCCAACGCCGTGGCAGCGCTCTTGGCAACGATCTCGTTCGTCTTGTTCTTCGTGCTTCTCCGGCTCACCGGTTCACGACGGAGGCTGACCTGATGTCGATCGCACTCGTTGACCTCACCAAGCGTTACGGCCACCTCGTGGTGCTCAGCCGTCTGACGCTGGAGATCGAAGAAGGCGAACTGTTCGTCCTCCTCGGAGGAAGCGGCAGCGGAAAGACAACCGTCCTGCGCATCATCGCCGGGCTCGTCCTTCCCGATGAGGGACGGGTCGAGCTGGGGGGACAGGACGTGACCGGGCTCCCTCCACAGGAGCGGGATGTGGGGTTTGTGTTCCAAAACTACGCGCTGTTTCGGCACATGACCGTGGCGGCTAACGTGGAGTTTGGGCTGCGTCTACGCAAGATACGGCCACCCGAGCGCCGAGCACGCCGCGATGAACTCCTGGAACTCGTGGGGCTGTCCGGCCTCGGCGATCGCCTGCCCCACCAGCTCTCGGGCGGTCAGCAGCAGCGGGTGGCCCTTGCCCGTGCACTCGCCTACCGGCCCAAAGTGCTGCTCCTCGACGAGCCGTTTGGCGCATTGGATGTGAAGATCCGCGGCCAGCTCCGCGAAAGCCTCAAAGGTGTTCAGCATAAGCTCCGCGTGACGACCGTTCTCGTGACCCATGACCAAGAAGAGGCGTTCGAACTCGGCGACCGAATCGGCGTGATCGAGCGGGGTTGGCTCGTGGAGTCCGGTGCACCCGAGGACCTCTACCTGAGACCCAAGACCGAGTTCGCCGCGACGTTCGTCGGCGGGGGGAATGTCGTTATCGGGAAGGCTGAGCAAGGATGCATACGGCTCGGTACGACGGAACTCCCGATGCCTGCCGCGGCGCCCGCACACCCTGAGGGGGCGAACGTCCGGGTCCTGTTCCGGCCTGAGTCCGTTGTCGTCTCGCCCGATCCGTGGCCCGAGGATGCGCGCGTACACTGCCTGGGGGAAGGAACGGTCGGACCGCGCGTGTTCGCCGGGAGCGTGCAACGGTTGAGGCTTTCGTTGCCTGGCTTGAGCGGGAGCCGCGCGTTGCGTCCTCGTCCCAGGTATGGAGAGGCGGAGACGATCATCGAGGCCGCGCGACCGACCGTGGAGGCAGACCGAGGGACGTTCGCGGAGGGCTCCCGGGTGTGGGTCGGCCTGGAAGCGTATCATGTGCTTAACCCCGCGGGCCTCAAGCTTCTCGTCCTCAGCACCCATCCCTCAGGGGGAGATGCTCCTGCGGAGCAGGGCGTGCGGCTCGGCAACGCACTTCGGTGCCCGGGGACACTGCTCTCTGTGCTTGGGGAACCCCAACACGCAAGCCCCGCACGGGCAGCGCTCGATGCACTGCGGCACCGCTGGCCGGAGGCCCACGCTCCTCAGCTGGACGTTCGGGTGAGGGTAGGCCATCCGGCGAAGGAGGTGCTGGAGGAGATCCAGCAAGCGCACAGCGAACTGGTCGTGGCCGGACGGAGCGCGGACGGCGGGATCGGGAGCATGGCTCGGGCCATCCTTCAAGATCTGAGGGTCCCGGTGATGCTCGTTGGGGAACCTCGTCGTGCCTTTCGCAGTCTCCTCATCTGCACGGCTGCCGGTGAGCCTGGGAAGAGCGACATCCGGTTCGCCGGGCGCCTCGCCGTACGCTTGGGCGCAACGGTGACCGTACTCCACGTCCCCAGAGAGGAAGATCCGGCTGTCCGGGCACGGGCAGAGCGTCATCTCGAGGCATCACGCGCAACGCTTGAGGCGCTGGGTCTGACGGCGACCACCGCCATCGGCACCCCACCGGCGGTGGAACGGATCCTGGCGGTCGCCCGCGCTGAAGACCACGACCTCATCGTGATCGGTGCCCCGGCGCCCCGGGATCCTGTACAGCTTCGCGCTCAAGACCTGGCCTCACGCATCGTCTTCGGTGCCGACCGCCCCGTCCTGATCGTCCCCATGACCGACTGACAGCGCGGCGGTCTCTCCCGATGCAATCGGCGCCCATAAGCAGCTCCGGTGCTGCCTGTCGGAGCAGGAAGGCGCTACCGTGGGTCGGTTACCCTCCCCATGAACAGAATGCTGCCCGTGGCGCGATCACGGAGCAGGTACACGAAAGGACGGTCGGCCCGGAACTCGACGGGCGACGGGGCCAGCGCCGACCGTTCGGCCATCACCACAGCGGTGGCCGCTGCTGCTTCGGTACCCTGCTCATCCACCTCCACGAACGCCTGGTGGATGACATCGTCGATCACCAGTTCGGAGCGGCCGCCCATGGCCGAGAAGTCGGCCTGATGGGAGAAGGCCAGGGACATCCCCATCGCGCTCAAGGTCTCGACAAGGGAGAAGCCGCTGCGAACGGTGAACTTGGGGAAGCGTACCGCGACCGGTTGCGTGTCGAGCGCGCCGATCCATCGCATGAGGTTCTCCGTCGTGAACGCGGCCTCGAGTTCAGGAAGCGCGACGCCCCGTCGTGGGAGCAACACCACCATCGACAGGTCCTCCCCTTCGTAGGGCATCTCCAGCACCTGCAACGCGTCGAACTCCGCGTAGGGGAACGGCCCCTCCCGTGCCATCATGGGAACCTCGATAACACGGTCCTCCTGAAGATGGAAGTCCGCCGACGTCGTGCGCCCGGGCTCGAAGGGAAACGCCCAGCCACCCTGGAAGTAGATGGCATTGACGAGCACGAGGCGTGTCAGCTCGTCCAAGGCGTTCGGGGACAGAAGCTCTGCAATGCGGTCCCGCGTGATCTCGGCCACCCACGTGTTGATCGCCTTGCGGGCGGCCTCCGGGTCCGTGGTGTAGTCCACCTCCTGAAGACCCGCGCCATAACGGCTGCCGAGAAGCTCGAGGAACACCTCACAGAAACCATACCCTTGCTGCCCCCACAGCGCATTGGCCAGTGCGAACTCGCCCTCGCGCTGTTCGTCCTGAAGACGTTCCAGGAGAGCCTGGAAGGCGCTGTGAAGCCGCATCTCGGGAAGGGTGAAGCGCAGCACTTCAGCCATCTCCATAGCGGTCTCTCCGGAGGCCCCGGCGTAGGTCATCGCCAGCGCTGCGGAGATGCTGAACGGGGAGAACACGAGGTTCCCGCTCTCGGAACTCAGCTGCTGGTAGAGGGCCAGTGCAAACCCCGTGTTTCCGCGCACGAGTTCGGCGTGATCGTCCGGCGCGTCCGCCTCCTGGTGGATCGCCAGAAGCTCCACCGGCGTGCCTACCATCAACACCACCAGAGCACTCAGCGTGACCCACATCCATCGCGTTCCCGCTCTACACACAACCATCACCCCTTGAGCAATCGCCCGCTGTCTGCGGGCACACCGATATACACGCTTGCCGGGTACAGGGTTTCCCTGGAGGTCACGCGGGAAGGAAGCTCAACGCCTATGCGCCGTACAGCCGTTCGTCCGCGGGGACGCTGCTCCCAGGGTACGCCGCGTCCGCCGCTTGGCGAGCCAGGGCGATCTCCTTCTGACGCCCCATGCCGCCCGTGGCTTGGGTGAGGACCCGGCAGGCATACACCGATCCCCGCCATAGCGCCCCTTCCCCATAGCGGTCCCGGATGCAGTCCATCGCAGCCTCCAAGCGCTCCCGGCGTCGCTGCACCGCGAGCAGTGGTCGCGGCACCTCGCCACGGGGGATTACCGCACTCACCCGTACCCCAACCATGGTGGTCGCCTGCGGAAAGCCCCCCTGCCGGTCGACGAGGGCGAGCGCGGTGCGGAATATAATCTCCTCATCGTCGGTGGGAACCTCCAAGGCCCGTTGGCCTCCCCGATGCCGCATGTGGGCATCCCGCAGATCCAGGTGCACCACGCGGCCGGCCAGTTCCTTGGCCCGAAGGCGGCGCCCGGTCCGCTCGCACAGGTAGAGAAGCACACTGCGTGCCCCTTCGGGATGGCGCAGAACCGTGGGGACGGCGTGGGAGTGTCCGACGCTTTTGAGTTCGTGTTCTTTCCAGTACGGAATCACCGGATTGGGATCCAATCCCCGTCCCCACAGGGCCAGCACAGTACCCATCACCCCAAACCGCGCACGCAGGTATCCTTCCGAACAGCGGCCCAGATCGGCGAGCGTCCAGATGCCCATGTGCGCGAGTCTGCGGCTGATACGCGGACCAATACCACACACCGCCTCCACCGGCGTACGTGCAAGCACCTGTGCCACGTCCTGGGGTCGCGTCCAGTACACTCCGGTTGGCTTGGCCTCCTCCACAGCCAGCTTGGCCAAGAGCTTGTTGGGAGCAATGCCGATCGAGCAGGTGATCCAAGCTCCCAACTCCACGCGCAGGCGCTGCTGGATCTTGCGGGCGAGCGTCAGCGGGCCACCGTGCCGGTCCACTTCTTGCGTAACGTCCATGAACACCTCGTCGATCGAGTACACCTCCACGATCGGGGTGTAGTCAATGAGCACGTCCAAGAAGCGCCGTGTGATGGTCTCGTACTTGTCGGGGTCGCCAGGAACAAACGTGATGTGGGGGCAAAGCTTGTGGGCCTCCCACGTTGTCATCCCCGCTCGAATGCCGTAGCGCTTGGCCTCCCTGGAGGCGGCGGCCACCACGGAGTGAATGTCGGGTCGACCGGAGACCACGATGGGCCGCCCACGCAGGGAGGGATCGGCCTGTTGCTCCACCGAGGCGAAGTAGGCATCCATGTCGATGTGCAGGATGATCACGGGCCATCATCCTCCCACTGGATACCGTCCAAGAACCACCGCACCTTGGTTCCGTCGTACCTCAGGCGCAGCAGGCTTCCGCCGGCAGTAACGGAATACAAGAGGAGGCGGCTGCTACCCTCCCATCGTTCGTGGATCAGGTGGATGCTCTCCACGGGGAACGGGCGGCCCTGCCACCGGAGCCGTAGGGGCTTGGGGTAGGGGGCACGGGCCGGAAACAGGGCTTCCATCTCCACAGGTTCGTCCACGGGGTGTAGCACAGCCGCCTCCTCTCGATAAAGCGTAGCACTTTATCGAGCGGCGGTCAACGAGACATCTGGACGCGCTCCAGTCACATATCCGCTGGCGCCGATGCACCCCGCTGAGCGGAAACGTCATCCACCGTGACATCGGGGTGGTGGTAGCGCCGCCGCCCCCGTGTGCGCTTCCCACGGATCTGGATCGCCTCCACCGGACAGAAATGAATGCAGGCGAAACACTGCTCGCACCAACCCAGCCACTCTGGCCTGCTGTCCCTGAGCCGTACGTTCGCCACTGGGCACACCCGGACGCAGATCCCGCAGCTAATACAGGTTTCATCAACGGTAAACCGCCGATCGCGCTGGCGGCATGTGGCCATAAACCGCCCCGCAAGGAGGGCAGACAGCAGCCCGCCAAGGATCCGACCTGCCAAGCTGCTCCGGTCGATGTGGGCGCGCTCAGCCCGGACATGGCCCACAATTCGTGTGACGTCACGCGCCATCCGCCCCCGCATCTCCTCAACAGCCTTCGCATCGCCTACGTTGTACTCAGCAATGTAGTTTCCCAGCATCCGGATCCCGAACGCGCCGTTCAGCTTGCCGCCGGCCCTCACAAGGCTATCCCGCGCATGCGATACCGTCTGTCCGGGCGTCCCCCCCATCGTGAGCACAAGGAACACGTAGCGCGCCCCCGACAGGTCCAACCGCTCGAGGAACTCCCGCACGATGAGGGGCATCGTGTAGAAATAGACCGGGAACACGAACCCCACTTTGGGTGTCGGCACCGTCGCCGTTTTCTCACCCCGGAGTGAGGCGATGGGAACCACGTGCGTGTTGCCAAGCTCCGCAGCGATCGCACGTGCACACGCAAGCGAGTTCCCCGTACCCGTGAAGCAGTACAGCGTGGTCGCCCTCTGTCCCTCCGCCATCCGCATCACCCCCCGAGTCTCATGCCCCATTATCGCCGCGCACTGGAGCCAGACCACTGCCATCTCTTGCTACACAGCACGCGCACATCGTCCGGGAACAGGCGTCTGTGATACAGACCCACAGCATCATACTTTCCGCGCAAGGGATCCGCGCCACGGGGCGTCGTCCTTGCGCATCGCGCTACGATCCTTGATACCATCATCGCAGTCGGTGAGAAGGAGGTACGAGGTGAGCATTCGTGGTCTTGACAAGATCTTCAAACCCGAACGGGTGGCGGTGATCGGAGCCAACAACAGCCCAGGAAGCGTGGGCTACACTGTGTTCGGCAATCTCGTGGGAGCTGGCTATTCCGGGGTCGTTTACCCTGTCAACCACAAGCGCGAATCGGTGCGGGGAATCCACGCGTATCCGGATGTGGACAGCCTGCCGCACACACCAGATCTGGCCGTCATCTGCACGCCGGCCAGCACGGTTCCCCAGCTTGTCAGAGCGTGCGGCAATGCAGGGATCGAAGGGGTCATCATCACGTCTGCCGGCTTCAAGGAGGCAGGAGACGAGGGACGTGCTCTGGAAGAGCAACTCAAGGAAGAGGCGGACCGCTTCCCCGATATGCGGCTGGTGGGGCCGAACTGTCTCGGCATCATCGTCCCCTCCCTCAACCTCAACGCCAGCTTCGCGTCGGACACGCCGAAGCCCGGCCATGTTGCGTTCATCTCCCAATCCGGAGCTCTGTGCACTTCGGTACTGGACTGGGCACTCGAGCGCAATATCGGTTTCTCGTTCTTCGTGTCGATCGGCAACATGATTGACGTCAGCTTCGGCGATCTCATCGACTACTTCGGGGACAACCCGCACACCCAGTCCATCATCGTGTACACGGAGTCCATCACTGCACCCCGTTCGTTCATGTCCGCCGCACGGTCGTTCGCTCAGAAGAAACCAATCGTTGCCTACAAGTCAGGCCGTTTTGCGGCTTCCGCCCAAGCTGCCGCCTCCCATACCGGTGCTCTGGCCGGAGAGGATGCAGTCTACGATGCCGCCTTTGAGCGTGCAGGCATCGTGCGCGTCACCGAGATCGATGACGTGTTCGAGTGTGCCGAGCTTGTGGCCCGATCCCAGGCGCCTGTCGGACCACGCCTGGCCATTGTGACCAACGCCGGAGGCCCCGGTGTGATGGCGACCGACGCGCTCCTCTCCCGAAACGGTGTGCTCGCCGATCTGTCCCAGGACACGCTGGAACAGCTGAACGGGATCCTTCCTCCGTTCTGGTCACGGGGTAACCCAGTGGACGTTCTGGGTGACGCAGAGCCGGACCGATTCATCCAGGCCACGGAGGCCGTACTCGCCGACGAGCAGGTGGACGCCGCGCTTGTTGTCCTGACCCCTCAGGCCATGACCGATCCCACGGCTACCGCTGAAGCCCTGGGAGCGCTCGCCCAGCGCGTCAGAAAACCAATCCTCGCCTCCTGGATGGGCGGCAAATCGGTACGCCAAGGGCTGGCAAGCTTAGCCCACTTTGGGATCCCCGCTTACACCACTCCCGAGCAAGCCGTGGGTGCCTTCATGCACCTGGTGCATTACGCACGGAACCTGGAAACCCTCTACGAGACCCCAAGAGAGATCCCCGTTCAGTTCACGATCGATCGGGATGCGATTCAAAGAGAGTTCGAAGCGCTCGCCTCCAACAGCCGCACCACCCTCTCCGAGCGAGCCTCAAAACAGCTCCTGCGGGCCTATGGGATTCCCGTAACCGAGATCCACGAAACGCACAACGCGGACGAAGCCGTAGACGCTGCTCAGCGCCTCGGTTATCCGGTGGTGCTCAAGGTTCACTCTCCTCAGATCACCCACAAGACGGATGTGGGAGGCGTGGTGCTGGACCTTCACAATGAAGGAGAAGTACGCGGCGCGTTCGACCGCATCGTGACCTCCGCCCGGAAACACGAACCCGAGGCGGATGTGCTCGGTGTGACCGTCCAGCCGATGGTGGACGCCAAACACAGCTTCGAGCTCATCCTGGGAGCGAAACAAGACCCAGCGTTCGGCGCCGTGATCATGGTGGGCACAGGAGGTATCACCGCCGAGGTGCTGCGCGACCGTGCACTTGGATTGCCACCCCTCAACGAGCGTCTCGCGCGGAGAATGCTCGAGTCTTTGCGCTCTTGGCCCATCCTCAATGGCTATCGCGGGCGTCCTGCCGTAGACATGGACCGCCTGCTCGAGGTGTTGATGCGCTTCTCGTACTTGGTGGCCGAGCACCCTGAGATCATCGAACTGGACATCAACCCCTTGCTGGCCACGCCGAAAGAATCCGTGGCCCTTGACGCCAGACTCATCCTCGATCCCGAACGCCTCGGCGTGCAAGCACGGCCTTATGCGCACCTTGCGATACGTCCCTATCCAGGCGAGTACACGCGCGAGACGACCATGAACGACGGCACACGCGTGACGCTGCGCCCGATCCGCCCCGAGGACGAGCCCCTGTGGCACGAGATGCTCCGTGAGTCCTCGCGCGAGTCGATACGTTACCGCTTCCGCTACATCTTCAAGGAGAGCACGCACAAGATGGCCATCCCATATTGCTTCATCGACTACGACCGCGAGATGGCCATTATAGCCGAGCTGGAAGATGATGGAGAGCGCAAGATGGCCGGGGTGGGAAGGCTGGTGGCGGGGCCCGACCCCCGTACAGCCGAGTTCGCGGTCTTCGTGGCTGACCCCTGGCAAGCGCACGGCTTGGGCAAGCAGCTCACCGAGTACGCACTGGAAATCGCCAAAGGCTGGGGCGTATCGCAGGTAGCTGCCGAGACAACGCCGGATAACACGCGCATGCTGGCCATCTTCCGTAGCATGGGCTTCCGTACCGAGCACCGTCCGGAGGAAGGGGTTGTTCTGGCCCACAAGCTGTTGGCCTGAACTTGTGAGAGGGGCGAGGGTTCTCGCCACCGCTGCGTATACGTGAAGGAAGGCCTCGGCAGACCGCGGCCGGCAGGCGCGCGTTCTATGCGTGCCGCTCCCGTACTCGGGGGCCGCATCGCGGACACGTACGCCACCCCGAGTGCTTACGGGGCTTCGGCGAAGGCGAAGCCTTCGGCGAAGAGTTCCAGGCACGCATCAACGGCATCAGGATCGTAGAGGGTGCCGCGGTGCGTCTGGATCTCCTCCAAGGCCTTGTCAATTCCCAGGGCCGGTCGGTACGGACGGTGCGAGGCCATCGCCTCCACCACATCGGCAACGGCGAGGATCCTCCCCTCAGGAGCGATCGCGTCTTCCGTGAGCCCTTGCGGATACCCTGAACCATCGAGACGCTCGTGGTGCTGGAGGATGGCCGCGGCCACCAAAGACCTGAAGGGAAGGCCCTTCAGAATGTCGTGGCTTGCCTGCGGGTGGCCCCTGATCATCGTCGTCTCCAGGTCGGTGAGTGTGGTCGGTTTGTTCAGGATCTCGGCGGGGACGATGGTCTTCCCGATATCGTGGAGAAGCCCCGCAATGCGGATGTCGTCGACCTTCCGCTCGGAAAGCCCCATCTTGTTCGCGATGGCGCAGGAAAGCTCCGCCACCCGACGCTGGTGGCCGGCCGTGTAGGGATCGCGCATCTCGGCCAGCGTACCCAACGAGCGCACCGCACCCTCGAACATCGCGCGCGTCTGCTCCAGGCTCCGGGCAACCTCCTCCCTGGCCCGTACCTGGGGCGTGACGTCGTGGATGGAGACGAGCACGCGGTCCAGCCGTTCCTCGTGGCCCGCCACGACCGTTAGGCTCACCACGGTCTCCAACGTGTTGCCCCGCAGGTCCCGCGCCTGCCCCTCGTGTTCAACGTGCATGTTCCCTGCGTACAGTTCGACGAACTCGTGCCGGATAGCCTGGGCGGCAGGACCCAGCGCATCATCCCTCGTGAAGGCTACCATAGCCTCCACGCTGTCCGCACCGAACAGCTCCATGGCCGCCCGGTTCGCACTGAGAAACGCGATTTTCTCGATCCATGCGTGCAGGGCTTCAGGGTGCTCCCGGAAATAGGCGTCGAGATCCGTCACCCCTTGGGCACGGAGCTTGTCCATCTCCTTCTTCACCGCGGAGAAATCCTCCTCGAACAGCGCCACCGGCGACTCCTCGAACAGACCCCGGAAGCGCTCTTGGCTCCGATGGATCGCGTCCTCCGCCTTCTTGTGCTCGGTGATGTCCTGCAACGCACCCTGTACACCGATGATCGACCCGGAGGGGTCGCGAACCGGCTCACCTGCCGTCCGGACCCAAACGCGCTGCCCGCTGCCGGTGATGATCTGGAGTTCCTCGTCGTAGGGTATCCCGTCCCGGGCGCACGCGGTGAACACCTCGCTGATACGTTCCTTGTGCTCGGGAGCGTAGAAAGCAATGCCTTCATCCACCGTGGGGGAGAAGCCGGCCGGCATCTCGTGGATCGCCGCCGCCTCTTCCGACCACAACACACGGTTCTCCGCAAGATCGACGTACCATCCGCCAAGCTTGGCCATCTCTCCAGCGATCCGCAGCATGTGAAGGCTGTGCTCAAGAGCGCGCTGCGCGTGCAGGGGCTCCGTGACATCGGTGATGAATCCCTCAAGCACAACCTCACCCGTGTCCCGCAGAACCGCACTCCCCTGCTCCCACACCCACTTCTCCTCGCCGTCGCGGGTGCGGATCCTGTAGTTCACGGTGAACGGCTCGTCCCGCGTGACCGCCTTTTGCACCTCTTCCCAGACGCGTTCGCGGTCCTCCGGATGGATAAGATCGCCGTACGCCACATCACGGCTTCCGATGAGTGCCCCGGGTTCATACCCGAGAAGATCGATGGATCCGTCGCTGACGAACTCCTCGGTCCACTCGCGGTCGTTCCGACAGCGGTAGGCCATCCCCGGCATGTTGGCCATCAGCTGAGCAAGCTGCCGCTCGGCTTCTTGCTGGGCCTTTCCCTGCCTGATCGCGCTCAGCGCGTAGACGATGTCGCCGGCCACCTCCTGGAGGAGCTCGCTTTCCTCCGGATCGGCTGCAAGCCCGGAAGGCACACCCACCGTGAGCACTCCATAGACGGCCCCTTCGTGGGCCAGGCACACCGCCACCCCGGAGGCCGGGCCATAGAGGAGGGCCATGGGGCATGCCGGGCAGGCGGACTGCGTATCCTCAACGACCACCGGCGCATCGCGGTTCAGGGCCTTCCGTGCACAGAGGGGAGGCCCCTGCTCACGCCACATGGAAACGAGCTCCTCCACCGCGCCTTTCGCATGGGATCCCGCCCAGCGCTCGGGCTGGCCGTTCTCATTCAGGAGGACGATCCACGCACAGGCAAACCCCCGCGTCTCGGTGAGGAGGGCGCACGTTTCTGCGATCAGCCTGTCGGGATCCCGCTCGCGCACGATGAGCTGGTTCACGTTACGGATGGCCTTGAGCACCGCGTTGAGGTGCTCAAGACGGTCAAGATGATGATGCCGCTCAATGGAACGACTCAGCAGGCCCCCGATCTCGGAGAGAAGCTCCGCTTCCTGATCCAAGAAGGGCGTGGGCACCGGCGGAGGATCCGGATAGCCCACCTCCAAGCGCCCAACGGTCTCACCGCAGCACACGAGCTCCGCCGTCTGCTGCCAGGTGCTGTTCCTGAACCCGGGCGTGCTGTAGACACCATGATCAACCGTGATGCAGACCTCCAGATGCTCGGGCCAACGCCAGCCCGTCCGGATCGGTTGAAGCACTGCCTGCAGAAGATCCGACACCGAGAGGTCGTCCTGGCTCGTGAGCTGACGCACCTTCCGCAGACACGTAAGTTCCTTCACCCGTTCGCTCATAACCCGCGCCTGTTCTCGGAGTTCACCGTTGAGCTTGCGACTATGCTCGAGGGTGGCGAGCCACCGGTTGAGCGTGGCCTGATCGGCGTTCCCGGTGAGGAGCTCCTCGGGCGGGATGTAGTACGGGTTCTCGTAGGTCTTCGTCCCCACCACGGCAATCGGGTGTGTACGCAGGACATCGAGGAGGATGTCTGGCGGGAAGCGCCGAGCATCGTACTGGCAGAGACCCGTGGCCTTCGAACCGGGGAAGAACGCGCTGAGCAGCGCCACGTACTCGATTAGCCGCTCGGAACCGGGGAGCCCCCGCAGCGCCCAGGTCATCTCGCCGGTAACCCTAAGGCCCGTGAAACCCTCATCGAGCGCCCGCTGCGCTTCCTCGCGCAGAAGGCCCAGCATCGCCTGCGGGTCGAATACCCCCCCACGCATGTAGGCATCATCACGGGTGAGAAACACAAGCTGGCTCCGCTCTTCGGCGGCCGCGACATCCACCCCGGCATCGCGGAGGTACCCGCGGATAACCCCCGCTGTGCGCGCATCGACGATGTACACCACCCGCTCGCCAGCATCCAACCCCCGCTCCAGGTACTCGGTGAGGATCGCACGGTGTTCCTCATCGGTGTGGTAGATGATGCACAGGTGATCGCCAGGCCGAAGGTCGGCGATGTTGCCCAGGGCGCGCCCGGTCGGTGTGGTTCGCTTGCTCTTACGATCGGTCATGGGTTCTGTCTCTTTGCCCCATCCCAAGGATCTTTCCTACACAGGATACCACAGAACACCGCCCAGCTGCCACGCGCCGGAACCTTCAGCCGCGAACGCCCCGTGAATCGTTGGAGGAACCTCGCTTATCTTCGTACATCCGTACATCGGCCAGGCGCAGCGCAGCTTCCAACGGCTCGTGGGGCTGTACCGTAGCCGTGCCGAAGGCCATGCTCAACGGCTCGTCGGGATGCTGCGTGTTGTGGGAGGCAAGGCCTTCCCGGATCCGCGCCACCACGCGCGCTGCCGCCCCCTCGTCCGTTTCGGGAAGCACCACCCCGAATTCGTCGCCACCGATCCGCGCCACCACGTCCTCCCCCCGTACCCCGGCCCGCAGTACC
>PUMC01000083.1 GCA_003552425.1 Candidatus Acetothermia bacterium
GGTCCCGCCAAGCATCCATCTCCCGAGCCTCGCGGCGAAAGGCGTAATCGAGATCCTGGAGGCCACTGCCGAGGACGCCGCCATGGTCCGCTCCGAACTCGCGGACAACGAGTTTGAGGGGCTGGGTCCTGGAGAATCGGAGGCGCTGGCACTTCTGTTCGTGCAGAAGGCGGCGGACTACCGCCACGCTCTATCTGGATGACAGGAAGGAACACATCGTGCAGGGCTGCTCCAGAGGGGGGGCAACGGGTACGCTGGGTTGATGGGGCTCGGGGGGTAGGGGTGATGCTCGGGGGCGAGGTGGTGGATGCCCGGGACAGCTGCGAAACCCGTATCTGCGGTGATGATGGTGCAGAGTCCGCGCTGCTGCATGACAGCCAGGTGGATGAGATCGCGTGGGCTGAGTCTGGGGTACGCATCGGCCAACCACCTTGCCCGAGCTACGTCGCCGTCACGGATGGGCAAGATACGGCCGGCCATGATCCTACGGAAGTGGTCAAACACCTGAACGCCCCGGGCACGGGCTCCGATGTGGATGTAGCGGTACAAGATCTCCTGGAGGACCTCGGCATTGGTGACAGCATCGAGCCTCCCACGGGCGATGTCCAGCAGGATCCTCTGGCAGGGCTCACGCAATGGGTGTGGGGCGCCAGCTGCGTACATGGGGATGTTGGTGTCGATGAAGACCGGTCGACGGATCATTGGCTACGGGCGTTTTCGATCTCCTGCTTCATGGCGGGCCAGTCCGAAACCGGGGCCTCCAGGGAGAACAACGCTTGGGCAGCGCGGATGCGTTCCTCGGTACTTTCGTGTACGAGGCTGTCGATGGCCTGGCGTGCGAGGCGCGACACGGGCACGCCTTGCTCCGCAGCCAGCTTGCGCAGCTCGCGCAGGGTCTCCTCAGGGAGGCGAATCTCCAGGCGTTATCGGGAGCTACATCATCGCCCAGTTGGGTCTAGGGACGCCCGGGAGCAGTGCCGAGGTCATCGACATCCTGAGCGATGTGGGGTACATCGATCCCGAGAAGCGTGACCGGTACATGGGAACGGTGCAGTTCAGGAACAGGGTGATGCACCTCGACAACGCCCTCAGCCCCTGGACGGTTGGCTTGGTGGATCCTTACCGTAGCGTGCCCCGCGCCGGCCGCGCGCTTTAGAAGTGTGGCGGAGTGGCGGATGCGTCTTTCCTCGTAAGCCAGTCGGCGAACTGGGCCAGGCCCTCGGCGAACGGTGTGCGGGGGCGCCAGCCAAGGTGCGTTTCCGCGTTGGTGATGTCGGCCCAGGTGTGGGGAACGTCGCCTGGCTGGGGAGGACCAAAGGACAGCGTGGCCTTCCTTCCCAGGGCCTGCTCCAGGCCGTTCACCATCTCCAGGAGCGGTACGGCGTGGTGGTTTCCGAGGTTGACGATTGCGTAGGTGCTCTTCTGATCCATCGCTGCGCGGATCCCGCGCACGATGTCATCGACGTACGTGTAATCGCGGCTTGTGGTTCCATCCCCGTAGAGGGGGAGGGGCTCGTTAGCGAGGATCCGTCGGGCGAACTTGTGGATGGCGAGGTCCGGTCGCTGGCGTGGTCCGTACACCGTGAACAGGCGTAGCCCGATGAAGCGGATGCCGTAGAGATGGCTGTAGACATGCCCGAGGAGTTCTCCGGCGACCTTGCTCGCCCCGTAGGGGCTGACCGGCTGGAGTACGGCATCGTCCTCGCGCCAGGGGACACGGGGGTTCACGCCGTAGACGCTCGAGGAGCTGGCGAACACGAACCGGGTGATGGCCAGCTTCCGCGAGAGCTCGAGGAGGTTCTGCGTACCGAGGACGTTCGTCCGGTAGTAGCCTTCCGGGTCTTCGATCGACGGGCGAACCCCGGCACGGGCGGCGAGGTGGACGATGACCGGCGGCGGTTGGGGGGTCATGTGCGGGGTGAGGGCCGTGTCCAGAGCCTGTCCATCGCGGATGTCGGCCTCCACGAGGGCGAAGCGTGGGTGGTCGAAGGCTCGCTCGAGGTTGCGGCGTTTGATCGCCGGCTCGTAGAACGGGTCGAAGTTGTCGACGCCCAAGACTTCCCAGCCTTCTTCGAGGAGCAGCTCCACGAGGTGGCTTCCGATGAAGCCGGCGCAACCGGTCACGAGCGCACGCTTTGTGCCTGGCCCTGTCCTGTTCAGCTTCCCCTCCATCGCATCGCCCCCTGTGGGTTCCCGATCGAGCTTATTCAGGTGATTGTACGCGCGACGAGGATCGCGTGATGGATCTACACCGTGCTATCGTGTTGTTGCTGAGGCTTAGGCAGGGGGCAACCCGCGGGGAGGGGTGCGCATGCGCGGTCATGAGCGGTCAGCGATGAGCGAGTACAAGAGAGGCTGGGCAGGCGGCGAGCACGGTGTCCCGGGTGGGAAGCATGTGGAGGAGCCACCGGGGCTGAGCGTCCGCGGGGGCGACCGCAAGGACGAGGCTCGTGCCGGTCACCTGCGCGCTCCTCAGGGCGAAGATGCTGTCCGCGTAGGGGGTACCCGTCCGCAACGATACGCCGTGCTTGGCGAGGAAGGTGCGGGGGGCCAGGTCCGCCTCCGCCGACGCGGCTTCGGGGTAGTGGAACACGATGCTGCCCACCGGGCGGCCCGCCTCGTGGGTGTAGGCAAAGGCCAGGGCGAGGTAGCGCTCGAGCGGCGGGTCGTCGGCAAGGTAGGCCTTGAGTTCCGGATAGGCATCGAGCGGGGTCATGGTGTGGAGCGCCCCGCGGATGAGATCCCGATCGAACGGCACACACACGTCGGGCCCCAGGATGGCGCTTACCGCAATCGCCCCCCGGAGGACGTCGCATAGCGGCGGGACCCACGGAACATCGATGAGCGATGCGGCGACCCCCATGCGTGCGGCGAGCGCCGCATTGAGGGCTTGCCGGTCGGAGGACATGACGAGCAGCCGCTCCTCGGGGAGCACGGCCGTGTTGAGGATGGAAAGCTCCGACGCTTGCGTCCAGTCGGCGGTGCGGTCGAGCGGGTGGCTGTAGAGGCGTATGCCTTTGAACGGTGTCGCCTCGGCGAACCCTCGGTCTTGGAAGCGGGCGACGATTCCCTCGAGGTCGACCCACGGAGCGAGCGCTACCACCTGAACGGGGCGCGACCCTTCCGGCGTGAGGAGCCCCTCCCACAGGTGATCGGCGGTGTCCCAGCCCCAGACATCCCTGTGCGTGGCAAGGAGGCGGCCGGCGAACGCCGATGGGGCAGCGTGGGTATTGCGCGTGGCGGCAAGGAGCTTCTGGCGCTCCACGAGGGGGCTCGCGCTCGTGAGGTGCTCCAGGCCTTCGAGGGCGCGGATCTGCGTCCAATGGGTGAACGCCACCTGGGGCCGCGTGGCGTCCTCGGGGACGAACGCCAGGAGCTGGGCGAGCGGTTCGTCAACGGCGTTCGCTTGTGCGGGAACAGCCCACAGTAATGCCAGCAGCAGGAGCGCTACGATGTGTTTCACGGCTCGTTGTCGGCTTCTTCTTTCAAGACCTCGTCGATCCGCAGCGCGCGGTCGAGGGTGTCGTCGAGGCGGAAGTTGAGCTCGGGGACGCGGCGGACCTTGAGGCGTGCCGCGAGGGCGGTCCGCAGAAAACCGCGGTTTCGTTCGAAGGCCGCCATCGCCGCCTGACGCTGCGGGTCATCCCCGGGGACGAACAGGTACGCCCACGCATGGCGGGCATCGGACGACAGGCGCACTTCGGCCACGGTGGCGAACGCTTCCCGCACCGCAGGGTCCTTGACCTCGTGCTCGAGGATCAGGGCAAGCTCCCGCTGCACTTCAGCTTCGAGGCGTTTCCTTGTTCGTTCGTGCATCACAGAAACTCCAGCTTGTGGTCCTCCACAACGTATTCCCGCGAGCGGCCGACATGGCGGAGGACCTGGCTCAGCACTTCGTCGGCGTAGCGACCGTCGCCCGCCAGGTGCACGAACCCGAGCACCGCCTGTTCGGGGTCATCGAGGAGGTCGAGTTCGGCGGCCGACACGTTGAAATCGCGGCGGGTGCGGACGAGCAACCCCTTGACCACGGACCGTTTCTCCTTCAGGGTCCGGGCGGCGTGCAGTCGGATTCTGACCTGCAGGCAGCCTACGTGCATCTACTCGGGGTGGACCTCTTCCATGGCGTAGAACTCCAGCACATCGCCCTCACGCACCTCGTCGTAGTCACGGATCCGAATGCCGCACTCCTTGCCGGACTGCACCTCACGCACGTCCTGGGTGAAGCGCTTCAGCGTGCCGATCTCCCCGGTGTGAATGTGCTCGCCGTCGCGAAGCACGTGGACCGTGCTGCTTCTGAGCACGCGGCCGGCGGTGACGGCACAGCCGGCGATGGTGCCTACGCTGTCGATCTCGAACAGCTTGAGGACCTCGGCCTCGCCGACCTTCGTCTCCACGTACTCGGGACCGGCCAGGCGGCGCACCGCGCGGCGCACGTCGTCGGTGAGGTCGTAGATGATGTCGTAGGTGCGGATGGGGATGCCGCGGCTCTCGGCCGCCTTGCGGGATTTGCCGTCCACTTTGACGGCGAACCCAAGGACCATCGGCTGGCCGTCGGTGACCGCGCTCAGAAGAAGGACATCGGACTCGGTGACGTTGCCCACGCTGGCGTGCAGGACCTGGATCTCCACGCCCTCCTGCTCCACCGTGCCGAGTTCGCCGCGGGCCGCCTCCAGCGCGCCCATGCTCGTTGCCTTGAGGACAACGTAGAGCTTCTGCGTCTCCACCTGGGAGAGGAGATCCTCGAAGGTCAGCATGGGGCGCACGGTCTGGCGTTGGGCTTGCTCGGCCATCTTCCGGGCACCGGCCTCTCGCTTGGCCTTGTTCTGGTTGGGGAAGGGTTCCAC
>PUMC01000012.1 GCA_003552425.1 Candidatus Acetothermia bacterium
ATCGCGTTGTGATCCTCCTTGCCGCCGGACGTAGGGATCGAGTCAACGACCGCTGGATGGCAGAGAACCTTGTTCTCCGCCACGAGCGCAGCAGCACTGTACTGCGTCAGCATCAGTCCCGACTGCAACCCCTGCCTCTTGGTGAGGAATTCGGGCAACCCCCGCTCCGTCCCCGAAAGGAGGATCGTCATCCTCCGTTCGGACGACGCGCCCACCTCGGCTGTGGCCATCCCCAGGAGCTCCGCCGCAAAGGCGAGGATCTGCCCGTGGAAGTTCCCTCCCGAAAGTGCTTCCCCGTTCGGGAACACGAGGGGGTTGTCCGTCGCCGCGTTCATCTCCCGCCCGAGGACGGAGGCAACCCACGTAAGCGCCTCCCACGATGGCCCCAGGAGCTGCGGCAAGCACCGTAGGGAGTAGGGATCCTGCACGTCATCGGTCAACGTGTCCACAAGGCCGCTGCCCTCGAGCAGGCTCCTCATCGCCGCAGCGACGCGAACCTGCCCTGGATGAGGGCGGGCATCGTGGATCCGATGATCGAACGGGTCCGTGCGACCCCGCAAGACCTGGAAGGAAAGCGACGAGACCTTGAGCGCGGCCTCCAGCGCGCGTCGCGCCAGCACCCACGCCAAAAACGCAAGGGAGAGCATGTACGCCGTCCCGTTGAGGAGGGCCAACCCCTCCTTAGGGGCCAGGGGGGATACGGGCTCAAGGCCGGCCCGCGCCAGGGCTTCAGCTCCCGCAAGCTCCTCACCCTCCCAGCGCGCCCAACCCTCGCCCATCAACACCAATCCCAGGTGCGCCAGCGGCGTCAGGTCGCCTGAGGAACCCACCGAGCCCTGCTCCGGAATCACCGGAATAACGCCCGCGTTCAAACACCCCAGGAGGAGTTCCACCACCCGCGGACGAACCCCAGAGCAACCCTTGAGGAGCGAATTGGCTCGGAACAGCAGCATGCCGCGCACCGCCTCGTCGGATAGCGGAACCCCCACACCGAGAGCGTGCGAGCGCACAAGGTTGTGCTGCAGCTCCGTCAGGTCCCCAGGCTCCACGGTCACATGGCTCAGCTTACCCAAGCCGGTGCTCAGCCCGTACACGGTGCGACCCTCGGCAACGATGTTCATCACACCCTTGTGCGAGGCTTCCACCTGCTCCAAAGCTCGCGGCGAGGGGTGTACAAGCGCCCCCTCCAACACCACGCGCTCGGCATCGCGCAACGTCAGTCCATGACCGTCCAGTTCGACCACGGCCATCGATGGTAGCCCTTGACCTGCGCTTTGTAAAGAAAACCATTCGCTGTCTATAATGCCGACCCATGGACTTGCTCGTCCGTCACGTCGCGGAGTTGGCCACGGCCCAGGGGCATTCCCCCGTGCGCGGCGCATCCATGGGGGAACTCCTCGTGCTTCGGGATGCCTTCATCCTCATCCGCAACGGCACCGTGGCGGCCCTGGGAACCATGGACACCGTACCAGACTGGGAAGGGCCCACGTTGGAAGCCCACGGTCTCGCGTGTACACCAGGGTTGATCGACCCCCATACCCACGCGGTCTTCGCCGGTCGTCGCGCCGAGGAGTTCCTGGCCCGTGCCCACGGTGAGGCCTACACAGGAGGCGGCATTCTGGCAAGCGCCCAGGCAATGGCCGACACGGCAATCGATGACCTGGTACGCGATTCGAGAAAGCACCTCTCTGCAATGCTGCGCCGCGGAGTGACCACCGTTGAGGTCAAGTCCGGGTATGGTCTTTCGCTCGAGGGAGAGCTGAAGATCCTTCAGGCAGCAGCACGACTCAACGACCCGCCGTGTCCGGAGATCGTCCCCACGTTTCTGGGCGCGCACGCTGTGCCCCACGGCTGGAAGAAGCCGGCGTACGTGGCCCATGTGATCGACACGATGCTTCCCGCAGTGGCCGAGAGCGGCCTGGCGCGCTTCTGTGATGTGTTCTGCGATCAAGGGTTCTTCACCGTTCAGGAGTCGGAGGACATACTGCGGAGCGCGCAATCGTACGGCCTGAAGGCGAAACTCCACGCCGACGAGCTCGCGGATACCGGAGCTGCACACCTGGCTGCCAGACTGGGCGCAACGAGCGCCGACCACCTGCTGCGAACGTCCGATGAGGCCATGCGCGCCATGGCTCAGGCAGGCGTCGTCGGTGTGATGCTCCCCGGGACGGCCTTCGTGCTCAAGGAGCCCTACGCCCCTGCCCGACGGATGCTCACCGAAGGAATGGCCCTTGCCTTGGGCACGGATTTCAACCCCGGATCCTGTCCCGTGGTATCGCTGCCCCTGTGCATCGCGCTCGCCGTGCTGTACATGGGGATGACCGTCGAGGAAGCCCTGTGCGCGGCAACGCTCAACGCAGCCGCCGCTGTGGGAGCCGCCGATCGGCTGGGTTCATTGGAGCGTGGAAAAGCCGCTGATCTCGTGTTGTGGGACATCCCCACTTCCCGGGAAGTCCCGTACTGGATCGGACACGATCTTGTGCACACCGTGGTCAAGGGCGGAGCGATCGTATGGCAACCCTCAGCGTCCGAGCACACGCCAAGCTGAACCTGGGACTAAGGGTGGTAGGGCGCCGCCCCGACGGGTACCACCTCCTCCAATCCACAATGGTGGCGTTGGATCTGGCGGACACACTGCTGTTCACGGTAAGGGGCATCCGATGCGTCGTCCACTGTGAACCCGAGTGCGGGATCCCCACTACGCACAACCTCGTGCTCCGCGCATTGCGGGCGATCCTGTCCCATGCAGAGGTCGATGTGGGCATCGAGGTCACCCTCCGCAAGCGGATACCGCTTGGGGCAGGACTTGGGGGGGGGTCGTCGGATGCGGCGGCCGCTTTGGTAGGCGCCAACCTGCTCCTTGGGCTCGGACTCTCTGACGAGGACCTCCACGCACTGGCCTCCGGCCTCGGGGCCGACGTGCCGTTCTTCCTCGGACCCAGCCCTGCCTGGATGGAGGGTATCGGCGACCGGCTGCGGGCAACGCCTGTACAGCTTCCCGCCGCGTTCCTGTTGCTTCTCCCGCCTCACGGCTGCGCTACCCCGGAGGTGTACCGCCTCTACGACGACCAAGGGCACGCCTGGTCCCCCCCCTCCCTGCCGAGGGAGACGCCCCAGTTCGACAACGACCTTTATCCCGCTGCCGCCGCCCTCTATCCCGAGCTCGACGGGTATCGGAAACTCCTTGCGGAGGACCCTCACGCCATCGGCACAGGGTTAAGCCGGTCAGGTTCGTGCCTGTTTGCTGCTTACCCTGAGCACAGCCTGGCAGAAGCCGCCAAGGCCCGCCTCAAGGGCAGGACCGACGCCTCCCTCCTGGTTGCGACCCCCAGACCCCGGGGATACAACATCCTGCGATGAAGATCGCCATCGATGGGCCCGCTGCCTCGGGGAAAAGTACCCTGGCCCGCCTTCTTGCGGAACGGCTGAGGTTCCTGTTCATGCCCACGGGCGCCATGTACCGGGCAGCGGCCCTTGCCCGACAGCGCGGTCTCCCCTTGGAGAAAGCACGGCTTCGCGTGTGTGCCGACGGAAGGATCTACATGGGGGAGGAGGATGTGACGAACCAGCTCAGCAACCCGAGCCTGGACTCGATGTCCTCGCAGGTGGCGGTCGATCCCGAGGTCCGCACATTCCTGGTCGAACTCCAGCGTGCCATCGCCGATACGCACGACGTGGTCATGGAGGGCCGCGATATCGGCACGGTTGTCCTTCCTGACGCCGACCTGAAAATCTACATTACGGCTGATGCACGGGAACGCGCGCGCCGGAGACAACGGGATCAGGGAGGGAAGCTGGAGGATGTCTTGGCTGCCATCTTGAAGCGCGATGAGCGGGACACCAACCGAGCCGTATCCCCTCTCCGGATCGCCGAGGACGCCCATGTGCTCGACACGACACACCTCAACCAGGACGAAGTCCTGGCCGCTGCCCTACGACTCGTGGAGGACAAGCGTGCGCGTGCAGGTTGCTGAACGCCTTCGTGACGTTATCTATGGTGTGCTCGTCCTTCTCCTCATACCCATCGTGTGGCCTCTGTTCCGCATGACGGTCCGCGGCGCCCGCCATCTGCGCACGCGGGGCATCCTGGTGGCGCGCCACCGCTCGTACTGGGACGTCCCCATCTTGTGTCTTGCCTGCGGGCCCTTCCGTCGCATCAACTTCCTTGCGCGCGACACGTTGCTGCGCCACCCCGTGTTCGCACCCATCGTATGGGGGCTGGCGACGGTCATCGATCGTGAGGACTTCGGTCGGCAGGATTTCCGGAGAGCATTGGCTGCGGCCGACCAAGCCCGCTTTCTGGGTATCTTCCCAGAAGGAACCACCCGCGCCGGCTCCACGCCCAAGACCGGTGCACTCAGGCTTGCCGCGCGGTTCAACCGCCCCCTGATCCCCGTGAACCTCCTCCCGCACGGACCTTATCCACCACGTTATCCGTTTCGCTTTCCCCGCGTCGAGGTGCGGATAGGGGCACCGGTGCACCTCGCGGATCTGGAACAGGATCTCCCTGAAGTCAGCCGCCGCTCCGAACGCTTCCGCGTCCTGACCGAGCGCCTCATGCGGCGGATCGACGCGATCTAGACTCCGGCAGGCTAACACCTCCGTTCTACCCGCACGCGCCGTGACCCACACGTGGCGGCAGGAACCTCACACACGGTCCCCATACGATGCAGTTGAGCGCGGTGGACGGCGAGGATATGATGGGGCCAGTACCTCGCCGGGGTTCGCACAACCTAAGGCAGCAGCGGGCCCGATACCAGGGGAGACGCAACAAGGGGTGGTAACGAATGGCGGATCGGATCAAGATGGAGGACGCCCTCGACGAGAG
>PUMC01000117.1 GCA_003552425.1 Candidatus Acetothermia bacterium
CCCGCCGCAGAAGTGCGTCACCCGCAGCGTGACCGTCTTCATCGTTCGCCACCTTGAGGCCGTTCACATCGGCGATGAACAGGCTCACCGGGAAGCGGCGCCCCCGCGACAACCGCGCCTTCTCCTCCTCGAAGTACACGCGATTGTAGGCGCCCGTTAGGGGATCGTGCGTGCTCAGGTAACGAAGCTCTTCCTCGGCCCGCTTGCGGTCGGTCATGTCACGGTTCACCGACAGGACAAGGGGGGTTCCATCCTGTTCGATGGGGCTCAGCGCACAGTCGGCCCAGTAGGAGCTGCCATCCTTCCGGCGCTTGCGTTCTTCGAACGACACCGTCTCCCCCTGCGCCAGCCGCGCGATGATGTGCTCGTAGGACACCGCAGGCGCCTCACATGCCAGGTCGTGCATGATGTTGAGCTGCAGGAGTTCCTCATGGCTGTACCCCGTCTGCCCGCATGCCGCTTCGTTCGCCTCGAGGATCTGCCCGTCATAGGTCGTGATGAACACAGCATCGGCCAGCCGCTCGAACAGGAGCCGAAAACGCTCCTCGCTCTCCCGCAACGCCTGCTCAGCCTGCCGGCGCTCGGTGACGTCGATGACCATCCCGGTAACAACACCTTCGGACAGCCGAGCGCTGACGAGTACGCTTCTGGTCTCGCCTCGAGCGTCCACCGCGTTGAACTCGAAGTCGCTCACCTCGCCGTCTCGCTGCAGGAGTTCCATGAGGGCAATCCGATCCGCATGGTCCTTGTACAACGCAGCGGCTCCAGCCTCTCTGCACGCCGAAGCCGAGCTGTAGCCGAACATGCGCCACAGGGCATCGTTGACGTACAGGAGTTCCCCCTCGAGCGTGCTTCTGTAAACACCGACCACCGCCGGGTCGACCAAATCCCGGTAGCCGCGTTCCGAATCGCGGAGCTCTTGTTCGGCCTGTACCCGTTCCGTGATGTCGCGCAACAAGATCAGGCGGCCTGCGTGCCGGCCACGGCGGCCCGAAAGCGGTAGGACACGAACCTCCAAGGCCGTCTCGTTGGCACCACCCAACGCCATCTCCACCGGATCCACTGCGCCACAGCGCACAACAGCAGCAAGCTGGGGCCACCGACCGAACACCTCCCCGCACCTGGCGCCGACAACGTCGCCGGGTAGCGCCAACAGGTGTCGGGCCGCCGGGTTGACGCTCACCACGCGTTGTGCTTCATCGACCACGAGCACACCGTCGGGCAAAGCCTCCAACAGCGCTGTGCGGGCTACCGGCACGAGCTCGAACGGACGTGAAGGAAGAAGGCTCCAGGCAAGGACGATCGCCGTGCCCCCAAAGGCCAACGCAGTCAGGTTCAGACCGCTGCCGGGCAGGATATCAAGCATGTAGACTGCGCTTCCCAGAAGGGGGACCGCCATAGCGGCGAGCAACACCCAGGCCTTCCTCCGCTGTGATGAGGACCCGTGCCATGCCCAGCAAGCCATCCGCCACGCCGCCGCCAGCAGACATCCGTAGATCCAAACCAGGAAAACATAGAACAGCGGACCGTGGTGGTAGATGAGGACCCCAGTGCCCGCCGGACCAGGAGAAAAACCTACCCACACGAGGCCATGGAGGGCGTTCGTCGCCGTCAGGGCCACGTTGACCACGGGAACCACCCACAGCCCAATGCGCACCCCTCCGCCGAGCGGGCGATCGGCTCGGGTAAACGCCCAGACGAACAGGACAAACAACGGACCGAAAGCGTTGATCGCCGCGTGTTCAAGCGTTGATAACGCGATCTTGACCGACGGAATCACGATCACTGTCTCCAGGCCCGACACAAGCGTGTAGCAGGCGGCCGTGGCGAGCAGGTAAGCGAGCCACCGCGCCCCCGGGATCGTGCCGGTGCGCCTAACGAGTATCGCCAGCACGAAGCAGACCATCGCTGTGCTGAACAGCACAGCCCAGCTCAACACCGGTTGCAGCATCTTCCTACACTCCCCTGCCCCTTTCTAGGTAATCGTAGGGGAGGGGTCCGACGAAACTCTTCCCAACTGTCTCTTCTGACCCTGACGTTCGCGGCCCGCCCAGTTGCGGCATTTCCTAGGCCGACAACACGCAGGATCAAAATCCACCGCCCTCTCGTGCCCCCAAGCTTTTCTGCTATAGTGATGGTTGGGGCTGTCGCAGCCATCGAAGGAGCCGCGCATGCGCAGGGAACACAAGGACCGAACCGAACACGGTGGCGAGCGTGCCGCGCACGGTCGCAGCGAGAAGCGTGTCTTTGTCGTCGATCGACGCGTCGCAGACGAGGTTCGTCGGTACCTTGCCGATACGGGACTGGACGTCGTTTCCGTTGAACAGTCGAGCCTGCGGGCGTTCCGCGGAGCAAGCACAGAGCACGGGGGGCGGAAGGGGCCGGCGGACTTGACCGATGACCTCGAACAGCAGGAGCGCTTTGCCCAACTGCTCGAGGTGTTCTTCTCGCAGTCGCTCAGCGGGTTCTTCTTCATGATGCTCGATGAGCCGATCGTGTGGAACGATTCTGTCGACAAGGAAGGGGCGCTCGACTACGCCTTCACCCACCAGCGGATGACAAAGGTCAACCAGGCGCTGCTCGACCAGTACGGAGCGGAAGAAGCGGAGTTTCTCGGCTTGACGCCAGGAGAACTGTTCCAACACGACCTCGCGCATGGACGCCGCATCTGGCGTGGACTGTTCGACAGGGGCCGCTGGCACGTTGAGACACGGGAGCGCCGTATGGACGGCACCCCGATCGTTATCGATGGGGACTACCTCTGCCTCTACGATAAACAGGGCCGCATCATCGGCCACTTCGGCGTTCAGCACGATATCACCGAACGTAAGCTGACGATCCAGTCGTTGGAGGAAGAGCGCGAGCGGATGCGTTCGATCATGGAAGCGACGAACACGCACCTTGACACGATCGATGCGGACTTCAACCTTCTCCATGTGGATCCTGTCTGGCAGAGAATCTACGGCGATCCAGGGGGGCGCAAGTGCTACGCGTACTTCATGGGGCGTGCGGAACCCTGTCCGACATGCCGGGTACCCGAGGCCCTGGAGACCGGCAAGGTGGTTGTCTCCGAGCAGTATCTGACTGAGGAGGACCGGTTCTTCGAGGTCCACACCGTCCCGTTTCGGAACGCGGCGGGGGCGCAGATGGTTGCGGAGTTCAACGTGGACATCACGGAGCGCAAGCGGGTTGAACGCGCGTTGGCCCGAAGCGAGGCCTACAACGCCGCCGTCGTGGAGGCGATTCCGGATCTCATCATCCTACGCGACCGCAACGGGACGTACGTCGACATCATGGCACCTTCTGAGGATAAGCTGGCCTTGCCGGCCGAAACCCTTCTCCAGAAGAAGCTCGAGGATGTCCACACGGCGGACGACGCTTCCCGTATCCTGGCATCGATCCGCAAGGCGTTGGCGACGGGGACGCTTCAGACTGTGGAGTACGAGCTCGAGGTGCCGGCGGGGCGGCGCTGGTTTGAGGCACGCATGGTGCCCATGGCCAACGAGGAGATCCTCTCGCTCATCCGCGACATCACCGAACGTCGGTTGGCCGAGGAGGCTATCCGGGCGAGCGAGGCGCGACACCGCCAGCTGTTCGAGGACTCGCCTGTCGCGTTGCTTGAGGAGGATTACTCCGCGGTGAAGCGCGCGATGGATGCGCTGCGCGCCGCCGGCGTGACCGATCTGGACGCCTACTTCGAGGACCATCCGGACGTTGTGCGAACGTGGGTGGACAGCGTTCGCTTTCTGAGGACGAACCATGCAGCGCGCGCCCTGTTCGCGACGGGCGGGGCGAAGGACGTGCTGGTCCACATGAAGCGCGAGGCCCCAACGACCCTCTGCGACTTGTTCCGCCGCGAGTTTATCGACCTGTTCGCCGGACAGACAGACGTGAGCTACAGGGCCCAGGAGAGGGATTCCCAGGGGAATACCCTGGAGACGGTTGTACGGCTGTCCGTGGTCCCCGGTCACGAAGAGGAGCTAGACCGTGTGCTCGTGTCGATCCAGGATGTGACCGAGCAGGTCCGCGCCCAGGCGGAGGTGGAACAGAGCTACCTCCAGGTACGCAAGATCTTCGAAGGTACCGTGGCGTCGCTGTCGGCACTGTCCGAGACGCGCGACCCGTACACCGCAGGGCATCAGCGGCGGGTGGCCCGATTGGCCTGCGCCATCGGCGGCCGCCTGCGGATGGATGAGGAACGTGGTGAAGGGCTGCGTGTAGCGGCACTCCTGCACGATATCGGGAAGGTGTCGGTCGCAGCGGAGATCTTGAACAAACCAACACAGCTCACGGGACTCGAGTTCAGGATGATCCGGGAACACAGCAGAGCGGGCAGCGACATCCTCCGCGACATTGCGTTCCCCTGGCCGGTGGCGGAGATCGTGCTCCAACACCACGAACGGCTGGACGGCTCCGGGTACCCACAGGGACTTACGGAACAGAGTATCTTACTGGAAGCACAGGTTCTGGCGGTCGCCGACGTGGTGGAAGCCATGGCCTCACACCGGCCGTACCGTCCTGCGCCGGGTGTCGACGCCGCCCTCGCCGAGATCCGTGCTGGAGCCGGCACCCTGTACAACGAACATGCGGTCGCCGTGTGCGTTGAGCTCTTCGCGGAAGGTTTCGTGCTCGAGGCTGAGGTTTGAGGCTTCATCTTCGGCGAGAAGACAGCGATCAAGAGGAGCTTTGGTGGAGCTTGCCGGCATCCACGTACTGCTGACCTACACGTGCACCCTGGAGTGCGATCACTGCTTCACCTGGGGCAGTCCCCGGAACTGGGGGACGATGAGCCTGAGCGCCCTGCTGGAGATCCTGCGTCAGGCTCGGGCGTTGGGCTCGGTACGGTGGGTCTACTTCGAGGGGGGCGAGCCGTTTCTCCACTACCCGCTGTTGGCCCGAGGTGTCCAGGACGCCCACACGCTCGGGTTCAAGGTGGGGGTCGTGACAAACGCTTACTGGGCCACGACGCCTGACGATGCGCGGATCTGGCTCGCGCCGTTGGCCGAAGCACTCAGCGACCTTTCGGTGAGCACCGACCCGTTCCATGGAGAGCAGGCACACGCTCGGTGCGCCCAGGCGGCCCGACAGGCTGCGCAAGAACTCGGCATCCCGACGGAGTTCCTCACCGTCAGCGCGCAGAGGGCGGTCGACGCACCCTCGGCGGGGGCGTCCGCCAGCGGGGAGTCCGATGTGATGCACCGTGGGCGGGCAACGGAGACGCTTGTCCACGGGAAGCCGCTTCTTGATTGGCGTACGTTCGACAGTTGCCCGCACGAGGAACTCGGCGCCCCGAAGCGCGTGCACATCGATCCCTTCGGACACGTCCATCTCTGTCAGGGGATCGCACTGGGCAGCGTGTCCGAAACCGATCTCGCGCGGATCTGTCGCCGGTACGACCCGACCGCCGACCCACTGATCGGCCCTCTGCAAAGCGGCGGTCCGGCCGAGCTTGCCCGCCGTTATCACGTGGTGTGCGACGAAGGTTTCGTCGATGCTTGCCATCTCTGCTACGCGGTGCGGGTGAAGCTCCGGGGGCGTTTCCCGAAGACACTGGCTCCCGATCAAATGTACGGGCTGTTCGCCCCTCCCTGAGCATCGAATGCCCGATGGGGTAAGCTGGGGCGCGATGGTCCGAAAGCGCATGTTCGCTCCAAGAACCCGTCTGCCGAAGGGAAAACAGCGCCGTCGGGAGCGCGATGCAGACGTGACGCCCGGTAGGGCTCAACTAGGATCGTTTGCGTTCGGCCTGTCCGAGTTCGGCGGGGCAATCGGCGACTTCGGTACGCTCGTACCCTTCGCCGTGGGGCTGATCACCGTGTGCGGGCTCTCCCCGGCGGGGCTTCTGATCACCCTGGGGCTGGCCAACCTGACGACCGGTCTGGTGTTCCGTCTTCCGATCCCCATCCAACCGATGAAAGTGCTCGGTGCCATGGCCATCGCCCAAGCATGGGCCCCGACCCAGGTGTACACCGCTGCGCTGGCTATGGGCGCGCTGTGGCTTGTTCTCGGTGCCAGCGGCACCATGGGGCTCCTCGGCCGCTGGACCCCGGATCCGGTTGTGCGGGGCATCCAGATCGCCCTTGGCGTCAACCTGGGGCTCCAAGGGGCGCGCTGGATCGCCGGGGAGTGGTGGTTGGGCCTCGCTGCTTTGGGACTGATCCTCGTCTTTCGCTTTATGCGACGCTTCCCGGCCTCGATCGCCGTGGTGGCGTTCGGGGTGGGGGTGATGGCCGTGCGGGGACACCTCAGCGGCCTGCCCGGACCTGGTCTCTCGCTCCCCACGTTGACCCCGCCCGACCTCGGGCTCCTGTGGCCGGCCTTTCGTGATGGTGGGCTGGCGCAAGTTCCCCTCACGATCACCAACTCCGTGATCGCCACGGCCATCCTCCTGCGACGCTGGTTCCCCCACCGCCCGTTGACCGAGCGCAAGCTGGCTCTCAGTGTGGGGCTCCTCAACGCAACGCTTCCCCTTCTGGGGTCGATGCCCCTCTGCCATGGCGCCGGAGGGCTGGCGGCCCGCTATC
Organism: Candidatus Acetothermia bacterium; assembly: GCA_003552425.1. The sequence goes on from PUMC01000117.1 coordinate 6,525, forward strand.
ACTTCGGGGCGCGCACGGGTGGGGCAAACCTGATCGAGGGTACGCTCGAGCTTGTGGCGGGCCTCGTGTTCTCCGCTTCGCTCGCCGCGCTCCTCGTGCGCTTTCCGATGGCCGTCTTGGGAGCGATGATGCTCTGGGTGGGTGTGGAACTTGCCAAGTTCGGCCGCGAGCTTCGTCTCGACTGGATGCTGGCACCGGCTCTGGCCACGGTGGCCGGTACCCTGGCGATGAACATCGCCGTGGGGTTCGCAGCAGGGCTTGCCGTCCACTACCTGATGTACCGTGACCCGGCGGCGAGGCGGCCGCGGTACGTTGGCCACCGATCACCGTAGGCCCCTCCTGGGGTCACAGGCAGAGATCGAGCCATCGGTCGCCAAACGCGGTTAGAATTGCGCATGGCGTGGCTCAACTGGATCGGAATCCTGTTCTGCCTCTCACAGTCGGCGCTGCTGTCGGGGATGAACCTGGCGTTGTTCTCACTGAGCAAGCTGGAGCTGGAGGTGGAGGCCAGGAAACACAACCCTCGCGCGAAGAAGATCCTGCTCCTTCGAGAGAACGCCAACTTCGCCCTGGTGACCATGCTGTGGGGCAACGTGGGCGTGAACGTGCTGCTGGCCCTGTTATCGGGCTCTGTGCTCACTGGAGTGGCGGCGTTCTTGTTCTCCACCGTGGTGATCACGGTGTTCGCGGAGATCATCCCGCAGGCGTACTTTTCCCGCCATGCCTTGCGCGTGGTTGCTGCCCTGTCGCCTGTGCTGCGTGCTTATCAGCTGCTGCTCTACCCCGTTGCCCGGCCCACGGCTTGGGCCCTCGATGCCTGGCTCGGGGGGGAGCACGTGCGGTACTTCCGTGAGCAGGACCTGCGCCGGGTGATCCGCCTCCACATGGAGGCCACCGAGACCGAGATCGCCCGGATCGAGGGGCAGGGAGCACTCAACTTCCTCGATCTCGACGATGTTCCGCTGGACGACGCGGGTGAGCAGGTCAGCCCCGACAGCGTGATCGAGCTTCCGTTCGACGGATATCGCCCGCGCTTCCCGTCCATCGACCCCTCCGTTGACGATCCGTTCTTGCGACGGATCCACCGGTCGGGCAAGAGCTGGGTGATCATCACCGACCCGCAAGGAGAACCGCAGCTTGCGCTGAGGGCGGACGACTTCCTCCGCGAGGCGTTGTTTGCCCATGAGCGGTTCAACCCTCACCGGCACTGTCACCGACCGATCATCGTCCGCGATCCCAAGGGCAAACTGGGCGCTTCGATTGCCCGATTCCGCGTGCGCCCTGGAGATACGGACGATGACATCGTTGACGACGACGTGATCCTCCTTTGGAACACTCAGCGGAGGGTGATCACCGGTACCGACATCCTGGGACGGTTGCTACGCGGTATCGCACGCCCGCCGACGGAAAGTAGGTCGGCGACCCCCCCCGACGCTACGGCGTCGTCAGTGCACCGGCTGCGGGTCGATCAACCACCACAGTAAGCCGGGGGTGCAGCTGGAGAACGGACGCAGGGACCTCGGTGGTCACCGGACCCAAGAGGGCTCGGGCCAAGACCTCCGCCTTGCCTTCACCGCTCGCCAGGAGAACGATCTGCCCGGAGCGCATGATCGTCCTGATCCCCATGGAGATCCCCCAACGGGGCACGTTGGCCAGTCCGCCGAAGCGAGCGGCCTCCTTGCGGCGCGTGACCTCGGCAAGCGCCACGAAATGCGTACCCAGTGCCCATGGTGTGCCCGGCTCGTTGAACCCGATGTGCCCGTTGGGGCCGATACCCAGAACCATAAGTTCCACACCACCTGCCCGGCGCATGGCCTCATCGTAGGCTGTACACTCGGCCTGTTCGTCGGCGGGATTCGACATGGGGATGTACCGGTGCGCAGGAGGTGCGGCAAGCCTCTCCCAGAGGTGCTTCAGCATGTACGACCGGAAGCTGCGCGGATCGTCCTCGGGAAGACCCAGGTACTCGTCGAGGTTGAACGCGCAGACACCGGACAGATCGAGCAGCCCCCCCTGCTCGAGACCGACCAGCACATCGTACATCCCTCGTGGTGTGTCACCGGTAGGAAGGGCGAGCACGCTCCGTGGCTGGGTCAGCACCTGGCGCGCAACCAGACGGGCAGCGGTTGCCGACATATCCTTCGCGTTGCGTTCGATCAACAGGTTCAAGCGCGTCCCTCCTCGATGATGTGTCCGTCCGTTGGCGTCTCCGGTGTTGTGGCAAACGAATAACGGTTGAACACCATCGCCCCGCCGACGATCGTCCCGTGCACGGTGAGTTGCTCGTCGAAGACAACAAGATCAGCGTCCTTCCCCTCCTCCAATGTCCCCTTCTGCTGTGCGAGCCCAAGAAGCCTTGCTGGATTGAGCGTGGCGCAGCGCACGGCCTCGGGCAGCGTGCAACCGGTGTAGAGGATCAGGTTGCGCACGGCGTCGGGCATGGTCAACGTGCTGCCGGCGAGCCTGCCGTCGGCCAGACGCACCACACCCTCCCGAACGAACACCGGACCCCCAGCCAAGGTGTAGGTCCCGTCACCGAGTCCCGCGGCGGCGACGGCATCCGTGACCAGGCAGACCCGTTCGAGGCCCTTCGTCTTGGCCACCAGCCGCACTGCTGCCGGGTGCACGTGCACACCGTCGCATATCAGCTGGACATACGCGTCGGACTCCAGGGCTGCGCCCACCGGTCCCGGCTCGCGGTGGTGAAAGCCGCGCATGGCGTTGAACAGGTGCGTGAACGCCTTCACTCCGCGCTCCAAGCTCTCCTTCGCCTCATCGTACGTCGCATCCGAGTGCCCGAGCGACGGAACGGCACCCAAATCCCGCACCGCGCCGATCAGAGCCTCTGCTCCCGGCAACTCGGGGGCCATGGTGACCATGCGAACCGTAGGTTCATGTCCCGCCACAATCTCAGCCAGTTTCGCCGCGGTCGCGGGGAGCGCGTACGCGGGGTCATGGGCTCCGGTTTGCGTGGGGGCGATGAACGGCCCCTCGAGGTGTGCACCGAGGATCGTCCGGTGTTCGACGCTGTCCACCGCGGCGATCGTCCGCCGGATGTGGGGAAGCGGTGCCGTGATCGCGGTCGGCAGAAAGCCCGTCGTTCCGCAGCTCACGCACCACTCGGCGACAGCGCGAACGCCCGCGGGGTTTCCCTCTCCCACATCGTGACCCAGTGCGCCGTTGACCTGCAGATCGATGAACCCCGGTGCGACGAATAGGTCGGGAAGGCGGTACACGAACCCCTCAGATCCTGTGAACGGCCGTTGTTCGACGCGGACGATTCTGTCGCCGGCCACCACCACATGACCGGCCACCAGCCTGTCGGGTAGGACGAGAGTGACGCTGTCGAGCACCAAGCGCTTGGGGGAGGAACTCACGCCGAACCCCTCCACCCTTCTTCGGGCAGCCGGGCGGACACACCCCGCCGTCGGCCTTGAAGCCCCTTCCGCTGGCCGGGGACCATCGGGCAAGGCCTGTTCAGGAGTTCGCGGGCAGCGATCACAGCACGTTCACCCATGAGCGCATTAAGGAGTATTGACCGCGATCCACCACCTGTCAACAGCTGCCGGATGTACAGGGAGCGTCCAGGCTCAGCCAGCCAGCGTTGTCGGCAGCCCCAGCAGCCGGAGGATCTCCACAAAGCGCGCATCGTCGCGCACCCCATGTGGCAGGGGCCAAACCCCGATCAGACGTACCAGATAGTCACGACTCCGGACAGCCTCTCCAAGACCGCGGTAGCCCTCGTCGAGCTCGTCCAGCCACAACCGGGCCACCGCGATCACGGTCTGTGCTCCTTCTGTTCCGTGCGGAACGAGGGCATCCAACACCTCGTGGGCTGCCGGCGCATCCCCCGCCATCGCGTACACAAGGGCGCGGAAGCCCCGGATCTCCCGCGCCAGGGCGGGGCACAGCCATCCGTGACGGCGGTCAAGAAGCGCAAGGTGGGCGAGCGCTTCCTGAGGTGCGCTGTGCATGGCATCGGCGAGGGCCAGGGTGATGCGGACATCGCAGAAGTACAGGTCCTCAGTACATGCAGCTTCGAGAAGCCCGCGCGCCTCGTCTTCGGCACCGGCAAGCAAGAGACCCAGACCCAGGTACGTGGACCAGAACAGTGTGTTGGGATCGTCCGCCGCGCGACGGAGCGCCTCGAGCGCAGCCTCGCGTTGACCATGGCAGAGGAGGTGCAAGCCTCGCTCCGCCTCGACTTCAACGTTGTCCGGTTGTTCGCTCTGTGCGGCCTCCAGCTGCTCCCAGGCCTCCTTCCACGCACCCTCCGCCTGAAAGGCGTGGGCCAGCACGATCCGCGCGGGCATGAAGCCCGGGGAGAGTTCCAGCGTCTCGCGCCATTGGCCAACGGCCTCCTCGTACTGGCCCGCGCTGTACAAGAGATTCCCGGCCACAGTGCCGATGATCGCGGAGAGTGGATCGAGGGCCAACGCACGCCGCACCTGCTCCAGGGCTTCGTCCGTACGACCGGTTATGTGAAGAAGGTTCGCCAGCCAGTGATACGCAGGGGCATAGCTGGGAGCGAGGTCGATGGCGAGGCGAAGTTCGGTCTCGGCCTCCAGGTAGGCGTAGTCCTCCATCAGCATCACCGCCCGTGAGGCGTGCGGCTCACCGAGCGAGGGGTCGCGCTCGATGGCCCGCTCCGCCGCCTCGCGTGCGTTGGCGATCGCTTCCTTTCTCGAACCGTAGCCGCGGTTGGCCATCACGGCATAGGCGTCCGCAAGGCCCGCATACGCCGACGCGTAGGCCGGATCACGCTGGATCGCCTGGCTGAACAGCACGATGGACCGCTCGATCGCCTCGCGGGAACGCTGATTCCAGAAGTGTCGGCCCCGCATGTACAGCATGTAGGCGTCCATGTCCCTGGTAGGCTGCGACCTACGCGGGAACCGCCGCTCCGGCAGCAGCTCACCCTGCAGAACGGTCGTCACTTGCTCGGCGACCTCCTCCTGCAGCGCGAAGACATCCTCCAGCCTCCTGTCGTACGCTTGCGACCAGAGGCACTCCTCGGTTGCCCCATCGACAAGCTGCAAAGTGATCCGTAGAGCATCGCCAGCAATACGAACGCTACCCTCGAGCACTGCCGCGACATCCAGCTCGTCGGCGATGTCGACGATCCGCTTGCCAGATTCCTTGTACTTCACGACCGATGTGTGGGCGATCACGCGGATAAGGCCTGTCTTGGACATCGTGAAGATGAGTTCCTCGGTCATACCGTCGGCGAAGTACGCATCCCGAGGGTCAGGGCTGGTGTTACCCAAGGGCAGGACCGCGATGCGTTGCTCCTTGAAGACGGACGCGTCGCTTCTTCCCGGGGGTGCCAAGGCTCCGACCACCTCCCGGCCACTATAGCACCGTACGGCGGCCATCGGCCCGGAACGCGCGATCCAGGTGAGCGCTGGGCCACCTACGCGCATAATCGAGATCTGAATCAGGTGGTTCGCAAATTCGGACGTCTCGGTTGAACTATCCTGGTCAAGAACGCACACGCAGGGTGGGAGCTATGGACAGGAAGATTGCGATCATCGGAGTGGGCAAGCTGGGGGGGACGCTGTGCAGCGCGCTGATTGAGCGAGGCGTGGTCGCGCCGGAGCAGCTCGTGGGCACAACGGCGCACCCAGCGTCGGCGGAACGGGCGGCGGCACAGCTGGGCATCCGTGTCCTCACGGACAACAAGGAAGCAGCTGGAGAGGCCGACCTGATTGTCCTTTCCGTCAAACCGCAGGGGATGGGGCAGGTTCTTCAGGAACTCAAACCGGTGGTCACGCCGGAGCAGGTTGTGCTCACCCTGGCAGCCGCCGTGACCACGAGGTTCGTCGAGGATGCGCTTGCCACAGGTGTTCCCGTGCTGCGGGCCATGCCGAACCTTCCCGCCCTGATCGGCAAGGGGATGACCGTGCTTTGCGCGGGCCGGCGGGCAGGGCCAGCGCACGTGGCCCTCGCCAGGGAGATCTTCGCCGCGGTGGGGCAAGTCGCCGAGATCGACAGTGAGGACCTGATGGATGCAGCAACGGGCCTCTCGGGAAGCGGCCCCGCGTACGGCTACATCATCATCGAGTCGTTGGCTGAGGGCGGGGTCAAGGCGGGTCTTCGACGCTCGCTGGCCACGACCATGGCCGCACAGGCGATTCTCGGGGCAGCGGCCATGGTGCTCGAGACAGGGCAGCACCCTGCGCTCCTCAAGGACATGGTGACGACACCGGCCGGCACAACAGTGAACGGCCTGATGGCCCTGGAAGAGGGCAACATTCGTGTGGCGCTGATCAAGGCCGTAGAGGCCGCCACAGCCAAGGCAAAGGAACTGTCGCGCTAGCCCGCGGGGGCGGATCCCCGACTCCGGGCAACGGCGTTCAGCCACCGGCGGGTCTCGGCGGGAGACCGTAGGCGGATGACCGTGAGGTGTGCATGCTCCGCACGGGAAAGGAGATCCGAGTACTGGCGCTTCCGCCGGGGATGGGTACGGATGGCCCAGATAAGGATCGAGTCGCGGGACATGAACGAAAGCCGAAAGCTCTCACGGTTTCCGTGAGATAACGCCTCTCTGGTGCGTGCCCTGCGGATCGTGCGCCTTAGCAACTGCACGAACACTGGGAGGAACTTGTAGTCGAGCCATACCACCGTGTCGGCACGCTGCCAGACGATGTTGCGAACACTCCCGCAGTTTCCGTCGACCACCCACGCAGAACCGCGGGTGCTCGCCTCGACAAGGTGGCGCAGTTCCTCCTCGGGCCGGTTCGTCCAGCCGGGAAGCCAAGCCAGGGCATCGAGTTCGATGAACGGGCATCCGCGTGCCTTGGCGATGGCTGCTCCCACGGACGTCTTCCCCGAGCCGCAGGTGCCGACGACGTTGATCCTCTGTCCGGGAATCGTCAACTGCTGTTGCGCACTGCGGCAGGGCGTTGCTCGCTCACTCACGGGCCTTGAGTGTAACCGGCGCATCCGCAGGGCGCCGGCGGTCGGATCCCGTCTATCCTGGTGGTTCGCTGGTCTCGCACTGGCCGTGCAGCAGGGCCACGATGGAGTGGGCTACGCACTGCCCACACACATATCCGGAGAAGCTCCCTTCTTCCACACACGCTGCGAAATCGGCTTCCGATGACGGCATGCCGCAGGTCTCACACTGCCAAGCATCATCAGGTTGCACGCTGAGAATCTTCACTGTTGTATGCACTTCCTCCATGCATCCTCCTGTTCTACGTCGATATCACCGTTGCTTCCCAACGGGAAGCACCTCCCCGCAACCTTAGGGACTCGGACGCCTATGTCAAGGGGACACATGTGGTGGCGCTGAAGGCATCGCCCACTTCTCTCCATGACGCGCCTGCGCTACGATGAAGCACACGGGGAGACGCCCTCTGCCGCTCTTTCGTAACGGGTACGTGAACTGTGCCCGGCAGGCGGCGGTAACCTGCGTGCAACAGCGGACACGATAGGCCCGCATGACGCAGTGCGTCGGCGAAAAGGAGGGTGTTGCTATGGCGGATCAGAGCGGCACTACACAGGACAGGACTGGAGAGCGGATCGTCGGCCTCATCCCTGCTGTTCGGAGGAAGACGGGCTTGTTCTCGTCGAAGGTGTACAACTTGGTTGTGACGGATCGGCGGATTCTGTTCGCTGAAGCGAGCAAGGAACTGCTCAAGCAGGCGGCTGCGGACGCCACCTGGGAATCGAAAGAGCAAGGCAAAGGCTTTCTCGCATCGACAATGTCAACGGCCACCTCGTCGACGCGGGTCTACCAGAAGTACTGGGAGATGGCACCCAAGGACATCCTCGCCGAAACGTCCGGGAATTACGCCGTGGCCCTGGAGGACGTGAAGAGCGTCCGCTTCGTCATCTGGGACCCAACCACGCGGCTGCAACACCAGGAGATGGGCCCGTCAGGGAAGGACGCGATGGTGATCAGGACACGGGGCGAGAAGATCAAGACGAACTTCGAGTACTGGCTGGGCCCCCAGCCGCAAAACGCAGAAGAGGCAAGGAGCCTTCTGCGACAGGTCCTCGGGAAGAGGGTAGGCTGAGGCACCTCGGTGGCTCAGCCCGCTCAGTCCACCCACCAATGACCGTCCGACCTACGGAACGTGACGGTCTCGGTGAACCCATCGAAGTCGAACTCAAACCGCAGCTCATCCTCAGCTTCGTGGGTGAGCTGCCGGTCGGTGAACGCACGGCCAAAGCTTCGAAATCCTTCCCTGAACTCGGCATCGCCGATCTCAGCGCGCACTTCATCCCAAGACTCCCGAATCTCCTGGCGTTCGTCGGGGTGTGTGAACTCCATGAGGGCATCGATGTCGGCCGCCAGAAGCGCTCGCTCGAAATTCTGAGCTGCCTCGTGGGGGGTTGCCGCTTCTGCAGGTGATGTCCCTGGTCCCCGCCCCAAGACGAGAACGAGAACGACGACGATCACCGCCACGACCACCAGACCCCCACCACCCATCAAGGCGAGCGTCTTACGGTTCTTCCCTCCCCACTTGCTTGCCATAACCTACCGCCTCCCACTATCTACAATATGTTGCAGAACCACTCTATCATGTTCGTGTTCGGCCGCCAACTCTCTCTCGCCTCCTCCAACTGCGTGTTCAGACAGGGAGCATCGCCTACCCGGGCTAACCGTCCCGCTGTCCACCGTCAGGGGAGTGACCACACCTCGATGTTGTCGAAAGCCACGTGCATTGTCGTGTTGCCTTCGCTCGAGGAGCCCCGGACACCGATGCCGCCCGCAGGGGGACCCGAATCGGTGGTGCGGAACACCTCCTGCCCATTGACCCTGAGCACGATATCGTTGCTACTCGCGGTAACGGACAGCCTGTTAACAGCCTCCCCTTGGTGCACAGCATCGTGGGGCGTCCAGCTCTTCAGGGTTTCCCAGTCGCCGCCAACGACCCTCCTCAAGGTGAAGAAGCCACTGGGGCTAACAAGGAAAACGTAGTGATTCGACCAATCGGCGAAACGGAACAACACGCCCGCGCCGGACTTATCGGCAAGCCCGGCCACGTGCTCCACATCGATCAGGAGCTCGAAATCGCTAAACTGACCAGCAGCACTGTTCCACACGCCCGGGCGGTTGTCAGCCTGACTCTCCAGATGGTACTTCCCGTCAGCAATCCAACAGCGAAACCTCTCCTCCTGTCCTACCCACCAGGTGTTTCCTTCGGCCTCGGCAAACCGCTCCTCATAGAGGAGTTCACCTCTAGGAGGGCGGAACAGGCTGCAACCCGCCAGGAGCAGCAAGACCAACAGGACCAGACCGATCGTTGCTCTGCGCATGTGCGGCCTCCTTAGAACGACCCGGTTATGTTGATCATAGCGCGCACTGGATATGCAGGCACGGTCCTATGCCCCGGCGAACTGTCAACCCGTGCAGGCAGGCGTCAGACGCTGCATAATCTCTGGGTATGCCAAACGACATGACGGGGAAGCGGGCCTTTGTACTGAACGGAAGCAGCGTGCAGGGTGACCCCACCGACTGCATCAGCCGCGCCTTGGAACAGACGCTGTCCGCCCATGGGTGGGAGACCGAGCGGATGGACGTTCACAGCACCCGGATCCGACCGTGCATGGTGTGCAGCGCGTGCGCGTTCCGCATGCCGGGGGAGTGCGCGCTGATCGACGAGGGCCGGGACATCCCGCGGTACCTTGCCCAGGCGGAGGTGTTCGCCTTCGTAGTGGGGATCCGCTTCGGGGGCTACCCGGCGGCGGCCAAGCGGGCGCTGGAACGAACGCTCCCGGTCGTCCATCCTTGCTTTGAACGCTACAGGGGGGAAATGCACCACAGACTGCGCTACCCGAGGCATCCATTCATGCTGTTCGTCGGCTGGCAGCCTGCGCCCGACGAGGCGGCCCGTGCGTTGTACACGCGCCTCACTGAGCGCAACGCACTGAACTACCAAGCGGAGCACCGAACGCTTGTGCTGAGCGGCGAACCATCCGCCGAGCAGCTCAATAAGACCATGGAAAGCCTCGTCCGTTCCATCAGGGAGGATGTGTGAAGGGAGCGGTAGCGGTTGTCGCCGCAAGCAACCGGCGGCACAGCAATTCGGCTGCTATTGCCCGGTACCTCTCCGGAGCACTCGCCGCCACCGGCGTGTCCGTCCGCACAATTGATGTGGCGGAACAAGGAGGGCTGGCAGACAACCTGGGTCCGGCCGTCGCCCTCGTGTCCGGATGCCGCCATGTGGTGCTGATCGCGTCCCTCTACCACGACACCCTGAACTACATGGCCACAGCCACCCTGGAGAAGTGGGCGGAACAGCCTCCCGCACGCCCCAACGGCGGAGCCGTGGCCTTCTCGGCCATCGTGCACTCTGGGTATCCGGAACCTGCACACACCGCGGTCGCTTTGGACATCTGCCACCGGTTCGCCGATGAGGTCGGTTGGCACTGGAAGGGTGGGTTCACTGCCGGAGCCACGTCGGCCATCGGCGGAAAGGATCTCCAAGCGGGAGGGGCGATGACGAAACGGCTGAGACGGGCGCTTGATCTTTCCGCGCAGGCCATCGGCGAGCGTCAGGCCATCCCCGCGGAGGCGGCCCAAATCGCGGCGCGGACCCCTCTTCCAACCTGGCTCTTCATCCGCCTCGCCAACTGGATGATGCGGCGCGAGGCGCGCCGCATCGGAACGCGCAATCTCGACGCGCAGCCGTATCGCTAGGATCTCTCAGCGAAGCAAGGCAACCGTCACCACGAACGCTCCAAGCACACCCACCTGCATCGTGCGACGGAACCAGGGAGGCAGCGGCGGCTCCACCTCGTGGAACGCCCGCACATCCCGCATGATCTGCGGGAGGGTCAGGATGTCCGTGAGGGTGAACACCTCGCGCGTGCCCACAGCAACCCATAGTTTACCGTAACATCCCTTAGGGCCTGTGGCCACAAGGTAGTAGCGGCCTTCCTCGGGCAACATGACGTCCCATGTACCGAGATCCCACGATGGCGTGCCCGTGAACCGCTCGAAGAACTCGCCGCGAGCAATGCCGGGGTCCGGAGACAGAATCCGCACACCCTTATTGGCAGGAATCGTGAACGGGACGTCCGCGTCCGCCGGGGGAAGCCCCGGACCAACGAGCGCAAGGATGGGCTCGAAGTTCTCGAGTCCGGGGATCACAGGAACGCCGAACTCAACCCATAGCGGCTGCTCGCCGTCAAACGACAACCATAGTTCGGGCTTTTGTGGAGAGCGTTCGTAGTAGAGCACCTGCGAGACGTCAGGGTTCGGGATGTACAGGGCGCTCTCCGGGTCAACGTATGTCCCTGGAGGAAGCGGCACATGGGCCCACGCCGGTGCGGCGATGAACCCGACGATGATGGACACGGCCACGCCAGCCTTCAACGCATGGTTCACTTGGTACCTTCCTTTCGCAGTCCGACGCCCTCCATCCCCGTTGACCGGTCAGGGGAACCCGGGGAGGGCAGGGGCATCACCATGTGGATGTCACTGGGTTCCTCAGCAAGGAGTTCGGGATCAGGATCATCGGTGGGCGCGAAGCCTTGGCGCAAGTAGAACCCTAGTGCAGAGGGACTCGGTGTTGCGGAGACGTAGAGATGCGTCGCCCCGTCCTCCAGCGCGCATCGCACGACTTCGTTGAGCAGCTGCGACGAGATGCCTCGCCGCCGACAACCACAGCTCACGTGAAGGAGCGCCAGCTGGCCCATGGTCGGCCGAAGCTTTGGCCGGTAGATGGCGATTCCCACCAACCGTCGGCCGTCGAACGCACCGAACGCCTTACCTCCCTGCTCAAGAAGCTCTTCGCCCCCGTGGACCAGATTACCGTAGGTGTGCGGTCCCTCCCCCTCGCGCCACGGTCCGGCGTCCCAGTTCCCTTGCCGCGCGACGAGTCGGCCGTTATCAAGGAAGAACCGGGTGCGGATTCGTTCCGTCCGGTCGATACCACGGATCTTGGCGAGTTCCCCTGACGCCAACGCACGCAGCGTGATCATTCGCCTCCTCCAACCTCGCTAAGAACGATACACGGCTCTGCCCAGTATCGTCTAGGTTTTACACGATGAAGCGGACACTCGTTTCCTCTCGACATTTCGGCATGCTATCATGGGTTACCATGAGCCACAAGGAGGGAACATCATGCCGACGTACGTTCTGCTCAGCAAACTGACGGATGGAGGGGCGAAGACCGTCAAGGACAAACCCGAGCGCATCAAGGAGGTCAACCGCGAGATCGAGTCGCTCGGGGCGAAGGTGATCCACCAGTACGCCACGCTGGGGCGGTACGACTTCGTGAACATCGTCGAGGCCAAAGACGCCGCAGCCATCGCCCGGGTAGGGTTGGAGCTTGCCGCCCGCGGCACGATTCGTATCGAAACGCTTACGGCCATCCCAGCCGATGAGCTGATCGCGCAGCTACGCGGAGCGTAACTTGTGAACCGAAGGGCGTGGCCCGCCACACACGGTGCAGTTCGGCCCCGGCCCAGCGCGGTTGGTGCATCGTGTTCCAGGCGGAGGCCGCGCCCTTTGTCCTTGCCACGAGACGTTCTCCGACCGGACGCCTCGCCCGGTGTCGGAAACCCGCCTTGGTCGGCGGAACACTGGAGCAAGATGTCCTTGGGCAGCGTACAATCGCGGGGAAGGAGGGTATGAAGATGAACGGTGCAACCGCTTGGGCCGACCTCTCTACAGGCTTGCAGATCGCGATCGTCGTCCTGGGGGGGCTTCAGGTCGGCCTGCAGGTTTTCGCCCTGTTACGGCTGCTGCGCACCCCTGAAGATCGTCTTCAGACCGGAAAGCGATGGATCTGGCTCTTGATCGTCTTGCTCGGGGGGCTGGTGGGTGCCATTGTGTTCCTCGCGGCGGGA
>PUMC01000121.1 GCA_003552425.1 Candidatus Acetothermia bacterium
ATGAACCTGTTTCGATGTTGGATGCCTCGGTGCGTGTGGAGATCTTGAAGCTGCTGCGGCGCATCCAGGAAGCGCATGATCTTGGCGTGATCTACATCACCCATGACCTCTCGACTGTACGGTACTTCTCCGAGCACGCATTCGTGATGTACGCGGCCAAGCTTGTGGAGAAGGCCGAGGGCAAGGAGTTGATCCACAATCCCCTTCATCCGTATAGTCAGGCGTTGCTTGCTGCCATCTCCGACCCAGACCCGGACAACGTGCACATCATCAAGGATGTGCCAACGGGTGAGCCGCCTAGCTTGGTGCGTCCTCCTTCAGGGTGTCGTTTTCACCCGCGCTGCAAGCACTTCATCGAAGGGCTGTGCGAGGTCGAGGAACCTCCTGCCTTCGAGCCTGTTGCCGGTCACCAGGTTGAGTGTTGGCTGCACCGTAAGAATGGTGGCGACGGTGGAGCATCCGCTTAGGCTCATTCTGATTGGTCTGGTCATGCTGCTGGGCAGCTGGGCAGTGCTGTTCCTCAACGTCCTGACTGTGCTCCCTCCCTCTCTGGGATTGAGCATAGGCGCGTACAGCGCCTCCACCGCTGGCTTGTTTGTGGGGGTCCTCGGTGCCGCGGGATACGTGAGGAACAGGCACGAGTAATCGTCTGCCTAGTCGAGCGCTTGTAGGATGTGCTCGAGCAGCTTCCCGAGTTCGGCCGCCTTGCGCTGCGTCGTCTCCACAACTTCCTCGTGGGAGAGCGGTTCTCCGGAGACGCCTGCTGCAAGATTCGTTACGCACGAGATCCCCAAGATCCTAAGACCCGCGTGCCGGGCGGCGATGGCCTCGGGCACGGTGGACATGCCCACGAGGTCTGCCCCGAGCGCGCGGAAGGCCTTGATCTCCGCTGGGGTCTCGTAGGAGGGCCCCATGGTGGCCACGTACACACCTTCCTTGAGCGTGATGCCCAAGTGCTCCCCTGCCGCACGCGCGACGGCGCGAAGCTCGGGCTCATAGACGTAGGTCATGTCGGGAAACCGTGGACCCAAAGCTTCGAGGTTCGGACCCCGTAGGGGATTATCCCCCATCATGTTGATGTGGTCGCTGATCAGCACGAGGTCCCCTGCAGCGAGCCCTGGGGAGATCCCGCCCGACGCATTGGTGATGAGGAGTTGACGTACCCCAAGGCGGGCGTACGCTCGTATCGGGAGAACGAGATCGGTCATGGCGTGGCCCTCGTAGTAGTGGACACGTCCACGCTGGACGAGCACGGTAGCGCGACCCAGCTTGCCCACCTCGACTTTTCCGGCGTGTCCAGCCACGGTGGTGCGGGGGAAGCCAGGGATCTCGTTGAACGGGAGCACATGCGGGTCCTCGAGCTTCAGCACTTCAGAAAGCCCTGATCCGAGGATGACGGCGGCGCTCGGTGACCCAAGCGGTGTGAGGGCGTTCGCTGCCTGTTGGATCGCGTTCTCGTAGGTCATAGTCCCTCCAAAGAAGATGCATAACCGGTCTTGAACCTCTGCAGGCCGGACTTGATGGCCCGGGCACGGACGTCAGCGATACCCCGAATGCGCTGAAGCTGGCGGTGGTTGGTGCGTTCCACCTGATCGAGGGTCCCCATTTCGTCGACCAACCGCTCGATCACGGACATCGGAAGGCGTGGCACCTTGGACAGGAGGCGGTAGCCCCGTGACGGGGTCGCGCGTTCCAGGTCTTCTTCCTCGCGGAACCCGAGGGGCTTGAGCACGGCCTCTGGAGAAAGGCGTTCCTCGCTGTCCAGGGCCATGATCTCCTCCAGGAGTTCCCGCGGCGGGCGGACGGGTGGGCGCTGGAAGTCCATGATGATGAGTTCCACCTCCTCGCGCACGCCACGGATAAGCCCGCGCAGTTGGCGTTCGGGAAGCTCACGATGGGTGCCGAGTTCCACGAACAACCTCCGCAACTCCTGCTCCAACTCAAGCATCTGGATCATCTTCTGGATCACGGAGCCCACGTGATACGGCAGAACCCGGCGCTCGAACTCGAGAGGGGCGAGCTCGCTGAGCAGCTCGCGCAACTCCCCCCGGTAACGGTCGAGGATCAGCAAGGCTTGGGACGCCTGGGGAAGGAGCGACAACGGTTCCTGGAGCTCGTGCTCCCAAGGGCCCATATACAGGGTCACGCGGCGCCGCTCTTCGGAGATGGCGACGATGGCCCGATCGAGCTGGCGGGCCGTCTGTTCGGCAACCCTGTGGCGGGTGCCCGTCTCCTCAGAGGGGATGGAGGGGTCGGGGACAAGGTGTGCGTTGGCGTAGAGGATGGTCCTCAGCGGCAGATCGACGACCACAGCCCTGTCCATCTTCGCCAGCTCGGCCACGGCCTGTGGGGTGAACGGGGCGTCCAAGGTGAACCCTGCGGCGATAAGCGGTGAGATCGTGTCACGCTCAGCGATGACGATCAGCCCTCCCCGCCCCAGCTCCACGATGCGGTCGATGGCATCGCGCAGTGGCGTGCCGGGCGCGGTGCGCTCGAGGACTTCCTCTTGTTCGGGGCGTTGTGGGGCCATCGGTCTCACATCAACTCCAGTGCCTGGGCAGCCTCCTCTACCGTGCGAACGGTCGTTACCTCTAAGGATAACGAGGAGGGTGCTTTCTGAACAGGGAGGACCGCCCGCTTGAAACCGAGCCTTGCCACCTCACGGAGGCGCTCCGGTGCCCGCCGGACGGGACGCATGTCCCCAGCGAGCCCCACCTCGCCCATGACCACCGTGCCGGAGGGCAGGGGCCGCCCTCTGAGGCTGGAGAGCACGGCAGCCGCCACCCCCAAGTCGGCGGCCGGCTCACGGACTTCCAGCCCTCCTGCGACTGCGAGGTAGCAGTCCTGCATGCCCATATGCGTTCCGAGGCGCTTCTCGAGCACCGCCAACAGGACGAGCAGGCGGGTCAGGTCAAGGCCGGCACCACGGCGCTGGGGCGGTCCGTATCCGGACGATGGTGTGACGAGTGCCTGAACCTCGACGAGCAGGGTGCGGGAGCCCTCAAGGATGGGAACGATTGCCGAGCCTGGCTGGTCGGTTCCACCGGAACTCACGAAGAAGGTCGACGGGTTTGGCACCTCCTGGAGACCCTTGGCCTCCATGCGCAGTACTGCCACCTCGTCCGTGGCGCCAAAGCGGTTTTTCACTGAACGCATGAGGCGCAACTCGCCGTCCCGCATGCCCTCCAGGTACAAAGCCACGTCCACCAAGTGCTCCACCGTCTTGGGTCCAGCGAACTCCCCGCCCTTCGTGATGTGCGAGACGAGAAAGCACACCATCCCTGCGGCCTTGGCCAGCCTGGCGAACAGACCGGCCGCTTCTCTCACCTGAGTCACTGCGCCAGGTTCGCCTCCCTCGGGCCGTGCGCGCACCGTCTGCAGCGAGTCCACGACCAACGCCACGGGCGATAGGTGTTCCACCGCGTCAGCCATGGGCAGGAGGTCTTGCTCGGAGAGCACGTACAACCGCTCTTCGGGGATCGCGAGGCGTTGGGCTCGCAGCTTCACCTGGGATGGAGACTCCTCTCCCGAGATGTAGAGGACGTTGCCGTGGTGGGTGGCCAACGCACCGGCCAGCTGAAGGAGCAATGTGGACTTCCCCACGCCTGGTTCGCCGCCCAGAAGCACCACGGAGCCAGGGATGATCCCGCCCCCCAGCAGGCGGTCTATCTCCGGCATCCCTGTACGTACGCGGACCTTGGGAAGAGGGTCCACCTGGGCCAGGGGGCGGAGGCGCTCTGAGATAGGGGCAGTGCTCCTCGTCTTAGGCGCATCCGCGACCTCGGCGAACGATTCCCATACACCGCATCCTGGGCAGCGTCCCAGCCACTTCGGTGACACGTAACCGCAACCCTTACAACGGTAGGGCATGCTCGGTTGTGTTACTCCTTCCGGAAGGTCATCTCCTCACCGTCTGCCTCCACCACAACCCGGCAGCCGTCGGGGAACTCCTTGGTCAGGATCTTCTCCGAAACCGGATCCTCGATCAGTCGTTCGATCGCCCTGCGCATGGGACGGGCACCGTACTTCGCATCGTAACCTTGCTCGATGAGCAACTCCCGTGCCGAATCGGCGAGTGCGAGTTCCATATCGTGCTCCTCGGTCAGGCGTTCCCGCAGCTGTGAGAGCAGAAGCTCGGCGATGTTGCCCAGCTGTTCCTTCGTGAGGGAGTGGAAAACGATGACATCGTCCAGCCTGTTGAGAAACTCCGGAGAGAAGAAGTCGCGTACACGGCTCATCACCCGGGACTTCATGTCACGGTAGGCTTCGACATTCTCAACCTCTTCCGTGCTGAACCCGAGGACAGAGCGATCGGTGATGAGCTTTCCCCCTACGTTGGAGGTCATGATGAGCGCGGTGTTCCGGAAATCGACTTTGCGCCCCTGAGCATCGGTGAGGATGCCGTCATCCATCACCTGCAGGAGGATGTTGAACACATCGCGGTGTGCCTTCTCGATTTCGTCGAACAGGACGACGGAGTAGGGGCGCCTGCGGACCGCTTCGGTAAGCTCCCCAGCTTCGTCGTAGCCTACGTAACCCGGAGGAGCACCGATCAGGCGGCTCACGGAGAAGCGTTCCATGTACTCCGACATGTCGATCCGGAGGAGGGCATCTTCGTCACCAAACAGGAAGGCGGCCAGTGTGCGGGCGAGCTCGGTCTTGCCGACCCCCGTGGGCCCGAGGAACAGGAACGATCCGATGGGCCGGCGGGGATCCTTTACGCCGGCATAGGCGCGGCGGATGGCTCTGCACACAGC
>PUMC01000065.1 GCA_003552425.1 Candidatus Acetothermia bacterium
AATTCAAGTGTATCTGTGGTAGAACATTTACCTCGAAAACCGCCAGGGGGTCCCACCATAAACACTGTCATCAGTGGCACCAGTACAAGGACATGTTGCTGGACGATCCTGAGGTACAAAAGAAACTGATGGGAGTCAAACAAGGGAATATTTACCCGAAAGACTTAGCCGATGAGCTCGGTGTTTCAAATTGGACTCTACGCCAGATGCTTAACAGGACCGTCCAGCCAGCTCCAAGACCGAAAGATGGAAACCGTGAGGTACTGGTAGAGCTCACACCAGAGCAAATCATACGCGCTATCCAGGCCATGATTTACGAGTACGATAATTCCCAAAAGAAAATATCCAACCTGCAAGCTGCCCTGAAGGAAGAAACCAGGAAACTCGAGGAAATATCCTCCGAGCTTGCGGAGAAGAAAGCCGAGCTACAGAGACTATACGCCCAGAAACTGGAGCCTATCAAGTTTCGGCTCGCCCGTGAAGCTATAGAGCAACAGAGAGAGTCGCATTAAAACATGGCAGGGTGACTCCTTTACGGAGGTGACCATGGCGCGGTGGAAAGACACCGGCCCTGCCTCCAGGTTAGGCCCTATCTTTGGCTGGATATAGGAGGTAGATAATGTCTGAATTAACCTATGCGGAGAAACTACGAGACCCCAGATGGCAAAAGCGACGTCTAGAAATTCTCGAGAGAGACAATTGGGCTTGCCAGCAATGTTTTGATACCGAATCAACTTTGGCTGTCCATCATAGAAAATATCTAACGAACATGGAGCCGTGGGATTGCCCTGATGAGTTGCTGGTTACTTTATGCGAGGATTGTCACGGGGCAGAGAAAGAACAGATGGCAGAATATGTGCCATTGTTATTGGACATCCTGCGAGCCAAGTTTTTCGCTGACGATTTACGAGAGCTTGCGCTAGGGGTCAATAATTTAGAAATAATTCACGATTCAAGAGTAACGGCAAGAATGCTCACTTGGATGCTTTCATCTCCAGAATTAATGTGGGAGATGAAAGAGCGATACTTTGCCCATCTGAGGGAGAAGGTCTGGAAGCCATGCCAAGAGAAATAGTTAAAAAGCCCAGGTGTATTAGCAGTTTTTTATTGGCTTTAAGGAGGTAAATGGTGCCGCGACGAATGATAGACTCGGAAATATGGCGCAACGAGAAGGTTGGTAACCTCCCTGCTGTGGGCCGCCTGCTCTTTATTGGTATATTCAGCAACGCCGACGATGCCGGCAGGCTAAAAGCATCTCCCAGGTTTTTAAGGGCTACTATTTTCCCTTACGATAACGACAAGACCGAAGACCAGATAAGGGCATTGAGAGATCAGTGCGCCGAACTGAAACTCATCCGCCTGTATAGTAAAAATGGACAAGAGTACCTGGACATTCCGAGTTGGAAAGAGCACCAAAAAATAAGAAAAGACCGTCAGCAACCCTCAAAACTTCCGGGCTTTGAGGATGTTGACAACCAAATGACAACCAAATGGCAACCAGATGGCAACCAGATGGCAACCAATGGTATGCACAGGGGAGGGGAGGATAGGTTAGTTAAGGTTAATACCCCTAAAGGGGGGCGGCAAAAAACGCCGCCCCCTGCTAAAGAAACTGAAAAAAATAAGGGGGACGGGAAGCCAGTACCCGCCGTTAAGCCGGACACAGAAACTGAAGGAGGGGGAGACACCCCAGCTAAAAAACTAAAGGTTGAGATTGACCCTAGAGTCAACGAAATATTCGCCGAAATGCGGAGGTTTTTTGGGTATCCTGAGAAAACAGATAACAAGGATCCGATACCAAATTACCCTAAAGAGGGGCAATTTGCCAAAAAGTTACTTGGGCGTCACTTTACCCGGGAGCAGATTTTAGACTGCTGGATGTCGAAACAGACAGGGCGCGGGGAATTTGTAAGCTTGGCGTGGGTAAATGATGACATTGTCCCCTGGATGCAAAAGAAAGGAGGTGCAAGTGGAGTCGATAAAAAACGTCCTCGCCAACTTAAACCGCGAACCGAGTACACAACACCAGAGCAATGGCGAGAGCGGCGAGGTATCTGAAGAATCAATCGAGGAAAAAAGAGAAAAGTTACGCCAGTCATTGGGCGTATCGACCTTAAATAACACGTTTGAAAACTTTAAGGTGCTGCCGGGGACGGCTGACGCGCACAAGGCTTTCAAGGCGCTGGCCGAAGGCCAGGTGGACCGCCCTTTACTGCTGTGCTACGGCGGCGTCGGCAACGGTAAAACACATCTCTGTGAGGCGTCGGTTATCACCCTTTACAAGCGGGGTATATTCTGCCGGTATTTGACCATGGCCAGGGTAATGAGAGTATTCAAGGCTGCAATACGGCCGACCTCGTCGACATCGCTTGAGGTGCTATTGGAGCGATACTGCCAGGCTCATTGTCTGGTGCTGGACGATGTGGGGATGGGTGGCTCCGGCAGCGAGTGGGAGTATGGCCAACTCGAGGAGATAGTCAACGAGCGGTACCGCGAGAAACTTTTTACCATCATGACCACCAATCGAGATCTGGAGGAGCTGCCCGAGCGTGTTGTAAGCCGGTTTAGCGATCCGGCGGTAGGCGTCGTTGTCTTAAATTCCGGAGCAGATTATCGCAGGAGGTAGGTATGAAACGGTTGGAGATTCCGGCAAGTGAAAAGGCCAAAGGGATGCTATGGGTAGAGTATCAGGCATGCGCATGGCATGAAGAATGGAAATGGGATCCATATGCGCTGGCTAAATACTGGGAGCCTGATTGCATCGTTGAACTTGAAATTCGCCCGGGGAAAAACTAGGGCATGAGCGACACCCGGGCCGAACTGACCAGGAAAATTATGCAGGTCTGTTTTTCTTGCGGCCATGCTAAATGGTGGTACGGTGAATTCCACTGCGATCGGAAAAAATCGCAGTGTCATAGCAAGCGGGTCCGCAAGTGGCTCGAGGAGATTAAGCAACTGGAGGGCGGTTAAATGCCACTAAATGCATCCAAAGGCAACATGTACCACTGGATTACCCATACCTTGAATTTCATAAAGGGTAAATGTCCGCATGACTGTGCCTATTGTTTTATGAAGCGATTCCCGCAGCGGGAATTACGCTTTGACGGGAGCGAGCTCAGTACCGACTTAGGGGAAGGGAATACCATCTTCGTGGGCAGTTCCTGCGCCATGTGGGCGAAGGAAATTCCGTACGGCTGGCTCTGCCTGATGCTGGAGCTGTGCCTGGAAAACAATAATAACCGGTACCTTTTCCAGAGTAAAAACCCTGCTAGGTTTAGTGTGTTTGACTTCTCTGTTTTCCCGGGCAATGTGCTTTTGGGGACCACTATCGAAAGCAACCGGCATTACCCGGAATTCTCCAAAGCTCCGCCGCCGGTAGAGCGCATGGAGGCCATGACTAAACTGGAAGGGGTAAGAAAAATGGTGAGTATAGAGCCGGTCATGGACTTTGATACCGATACCATGCTGTCCTGGATGGAGTCGATAAAGCCGGACTTCGTCAGCATCGGAGCTGATAGCAGGGGACACCGGCTGCCGGAGCCGCTGGCCGGCAAGATTGAACACCTGATAGAAAGGTTGTTGTTAATAACTACCGTCAGGTTGAAAAGGAACCTTAACAGGTTATGGAGGTGAAAGGAGAATGATATTCATAATGACCGCCAAGAAGTTCAAGAAAATCTGCCAGGAATGGTATTTCAAGGGGTATATGAAGGGCTACATGAAGGGCAGAGCGGACAGTGGAAACTCCGGTTTTGTTATCAGTTCGAAGTTGAAGGAGGAGATCGAGCAGATGTTAAAAGGGAGGTGGAATTAATTCGTCCTGCTCTCTGTATATTCTTGATGCAAAGGAGGTAGTCGATGATCATCATAAGCAAGGCAAAAACAAAGCGGTCTTTATACCAGTGCTTTAATGCCAGGGTGCTAGAGAAGCGGATTTACTGCGCCAAAGGGCATATGCTCGATGTAAGTAGAGCTTGTAAAACCATTGCTGCTGTCAGATTGGCCAGGGGTGAGCCGTCGGAGCTTGCAGTCTGCCAGAATTGTCCGGATTTCGATGAAATGGGGGAGCCGCTGGTGCGGGCGGAAAGAGGCTGGCATTGAAAGGAGAACCATGCAGGACGATTTAGGGCAGATAAATAGAAAAATGCAGGATCTACTGAGAGACCTGCAGGAGTATGCAACTGGTAAGATGAGCGACTCCGTTAAAAACTCTCTTGACCCGATGATTCAGAATCTACTCCAGAATATGGGGATCGACTTCTCCCAGCTCCGGGGAATGGCCGCCGGCCAGGCCTCCTATGACCCTTACAAGGTAGTCGGCCTGGATCGGTCGGCCAGCGATGATGAGGTGAAGAAGCGTTACAGGGAGTTGATGTATTTACTGCATCCGGATACTGCCGGCGTCAGGGGCACCGAGGATCTCTTCAAGACCGTCATGGCGGCTTTTGACGTGATAAAGCGAGAAAGGGGGTGGTAATAGATGGAAGTAAAGCTAAGGATAATACAGGGAACGATGCTGACCACCGAAGTAATTATACATGGGTACGTTCCCATGGTTGAGTATCTTCTGGAAGCCGTGAAGAAGGCGGCCAAAGAGAAGGATAATTACTGTGAAATCAGGTGAAATGATGAGCCATCGACTCCGAGTAACCCAGGAGTTAAGAGCGAGTCATGGGCGCAGAGTAAACCACAAAGGCAGAGCGAGCCAGGGTCACAGAGTCAACCA
>PUMC01000085.1 GCA_003552425.1 Candidatus Acetothermia bacterium
AGATTTAACATCAACCCGGAGGACCTGGCGAACGAGGTCATTGAGATCCGCCGCGTGGGCAAGGTGACCAAAGGCGGCAAGCGCCTCCGGTTTCGGGTGGTGGCCGTGGTGGGGGATCGGCAGGGACATGTTGGGGTGGGCTTTGGCAAATCCGTGGAGATTCCCCAAGCCATCCAGCAAGCCGTCCGCGATGCCGCCAAGCACATGGTGCAAGTACCGCTGGTGAAGGGCACGATTCCTCACGAGCTCGTGGGTGTGTTCAAAGCTTCGCGGGTGCTTCTGAAACCCGCGTATCCGGGCACGGGTGTCATCGCCGGCAGGACCGTGGGTGCTGTGTGTCGCTTGGCGGGCATTGAGAACATCCTGACGAAGTCGTTGGGTACGAACACACCGCTGAACCTGGCGCGGGCCACGGTGTATGGCCTCAATGCGATTGAGCCTGTGGAGGCCGTGGCAGCGCGTCGCGACAAGTCGGTTGAGGAACTGTTGGAGGTGCAAGATGCCAAGGCTGGATGACCTGGCCCCCCGCCCGGGGAGCGCCAAACGGCGCAAGCGCGTGGGCCGTGGCTATGGCTCCGGTCGAGGTGGGCACGAGGCGGGTCGTGGTACCAAGGGGCAGGGTTCACGGTCTGGAGTGACCGTGCGCCCAGGCTTCGAGGGGGGCCAAACGCCTATCTGGATGCGGTTCCCGAAGAGGGGATTCAAGAACCCCTCTCGGGTGGAGTACGCTGTGGTGAACGTGGAGGAGCTTGACAAGAGGTTCACCGACGGCGACCAGGTGACATTGGCCGTGTTGGTGGGCCTCGGTGTGGTCCGTGATCCGAAGGCGGGGCTTAAGGTGCTTGGCCGCGGGGCGTTGACGAAGTCGCTGACGGTCAAGGCCGCTCGGTTCAGTGTCACCGCCCGCGAGAAGATCGCTGCGGCAGGTGGCTCGGCGGAGGAGGTCTGAGGTGCTTGAGCGTCTCCGATCGCTGTTCGCTGTAGAGGAGCTGCGCAAGCGTATCCTGTTCACCATTGGCATGCTGCTTGTGTTCCGTCTGGGTGCCCATATCCCGGTGCCCGGAGTCGACACCGCACAGCTCGGCGAGGCCCTTGCTGGGGCCTTTGGAGCGGGGTTGTTCGACTTCATGAACCTGTTCACCGGTGGTGCTCTTGAGGAGTTCTCGCTGTTCTCCCTGGGTGTCATACCCTACATCAACGCGTCGATTATCTTCTCGCTGTTGATCCCGGTGTTCCCCAAGCTCAAAGCGCTGCAGCAGCAAGGCCGCGAGGGACGCCGGAAACTCACCCAGTACACGCGCTGGGCCACGGTAGGACTGGCTGTCGTCCAGGCTTACGCGATGAGCTTCCTGGTCGTTCGGTTGGGGTTGGTGCGGCCCGAGGTACCGGTGCTTTGGTTCTTCCTCACGTCCATCTTTGCCCTCACCGCGGGGACGATCTTCCTAATGTGGGTCGGCGAGCGGATTACCGAGAACGGCATTGGTAACGGCGTGTCGATGATCATCATGGCGGGGATCGTGGCGCGGTTTCCCGCGCAGCTCACGCAGACCTACGTGGAGATTTCCGAGGGTGCCGTATCGCCCATCTGGGGCATCGGGCTGATCGTGGTGTTCGTTGCCGTGATCGCCGGCGCCGTCGTCGTACAACAAGGACAGCGAAAGATCCCCATCCAGTACGCCAAGCGGACCTCAGGACGGCGGGTGTACGGAGGACATTCCTCCCACCTTCCCATTCGCGTGAACCAGGGCGGCGTGATCCCGATCATCTTCGCATCGGCTATCCTGACGCTGCCCAGCTCCATCGCCACATGGGTCCCGGGATTGGCTTGGATTCAGCAGTACGTAGAGCCGGGAAGCTTGGCGTATCTGCTGGCCTATGTGGTGTTGATCTTCTTCTTCACGTATTTCTACTCGTCGCTCGTTTTTGACCCCGCGGACATCTCGAAGAACCTCCGGGAATCGGGGGGGTTCATCCCCGGCGTCCGGCCTGGCCAGCCAACGGCACAGTACCTGTCCAGCGTAAGCGGGCGGCTGCTGCTCGTGGGGGCAGCGTTCCTGGCCGCGGTGGCTGTTCTTCCGTTCGTGTTCACGGGCATTTCGGGTATCCGCGGCTTCCACCTCGGCGGAACATCCCTGTTGATCTTGGTTGGTGTGGGTATCGACACCCTGATGCAAATTGAGGCTCACCTGGTCATGCGGCAGTACGAGTCGCTGGTCAAGGGCACGGGCTTCCTGGGAAGGCGGGCTGGATGAAGACGGTTGTGTTGTTGGGGCCGCCAGGGTCGGGCAAGGGCACCTTGGCCGAGCGGCTCGCAGGGAAGCTCGGCTTGCGGCACCTGTCCACCGGTGATTTGCTCCGGGACGAGGTTGTGCGTGGCACGGAGCTGGGCCGGTCGGCGAAGGCGTACATGGATCGTGGTGAACTGGTCCCCGATCAGCTGATCCTGGACATGGTGGCGGGGCGACTGAGCGACGACGCGGGTGTGTTGCTCGACGGTTTCCCTCGTACGCTGGCCCAGGCGAAAGGGCTCGAGAAGTTCGCCCCCGTCGATGCGGCCGTGTACCTCGAACTCACGCGCGAGGACGTTGTACGTCGCCTCTCGGCGCGGCGGGTATGTCGGGACTGCGGTGCCAACTACAACGTGCTCACCAAGCCCCCTGCGGAAGAGGGGCGGTGCGACCGGTGCAGCGGCGAACTCTACCAGCGGCCGGACGACACGCCGGATGTGATCTCCCGCAGGTACGATGTGTACCTGAGCGATTCCGCTCCGCTCATCGAGTACTACGATGAGCAGGGGGTGCTCACGCGCCTGGATGGAGCGGGTTCGCCGGACGCGGTGTATACGCAGGCGGTGGCGGCGCTGCAGCATGGTTAAGCTGAAGACGGGTCGTGAGCTCGCGACATTGGAGGAGAATGCCCGGTTGGTGGCGGAGATCCTCGTCGACGTCGCGATGCAAGCCGAGCCGGGTGTAACGACGCGCCGGTTGGACCGACTGGCCGAGCGCAGCATTCGTGCGGCGGGCGCGGAACCGGCGTTCCTGGGTTATCGCGGCTATCCTGCCACCCTGTGCGCGTCGGTGAATGAGGAGATCTTGCACGGAATTCCGGCGGATCGGGTGGTGTTGGCGGAAGGCGACATCCTGTCGCTCGATCTGGGCGTCCTGCGTGAGGGGTATTACGCAGACGCCGCACTGACCATCCCGCTGGGCGAGGTTTCCGCGGAGGCGGAACGCCTCATGGTCACGACGCACGGTGCCTTGCGGGAAGCGATTCAGGTGGCTAGAATCGGCGGTCGGGTCTCGGACCTCTCGCATGCCATCAGTGGGCACGTGCGGAATCGCGGGTTCTACGTGGTCCGAGAATTTGTGGGGCATGGAATCGGAAAAGAACTCCACGAGGATCCACAGATCCCTAACTTCGGCCCACCGGGGCAAGGTGCGAAGCTGTGGGAGGGATTGGTGGTTGCTGTGGAGGTCATGGCCAAGACCGACGACGAACCCGTGGTGCTCCGGGATGACGGTTGGACAGCCGTCACGGCCAGTGGAGGCCTATCGGCGCATTACGAGGAGATGGTGGCTGTGACGGCAGATGGCCCGAAAGTGCTCACACAGGGGATTTGGGAGGCGTATTGTCGAAAAAGGATGTGATCCGGGCTCGGGGCGAGGTGCTGGAGGTTCTGCCAGATTCCATGTTCCGGATTCGCCTGGATAACGGTCATGTTGTGTTGTGCATAACGTCAGGGAGAATGCGCCGACACTTCATCCGCGTGGTGACAGGCGATCGGGTGATTGTCGAGTTCTCGCCGTATGATCTGAGCCGCGGGCGGATCGTGTATCGGGAGACCTGAGGAGGAGACGATGAAGGTGCGGAGTTCGGTGAAACCGATATGTGAGAAGTGCCGCGTGGTGCGGCGCTTCGGCCGCCTGTGGGTCGTGTGCCGCGAGCCCAAGCACAAGCAGCGGCAAGGGTAAGGGGGAGATATGGCGCGGATTGCGGGTGTGAACCTGCCGGCGAAGAAGCGTATCGAAGTGGCCCTGACCTATATCTACGGGGTGGGCCGCACATGGTCGCGGCAGATCCTGCAGGAAACCGGCGTGGATGCCGATACGAAGGTTATGGACCTGACCGAGCAAGAGGTGAACGCTCTGCGGCGGGCGGTGGAAAGCCGAGCGGTGGAGGGTGACTTACGTCGACAGGTTCGTGGAAACGTCCAGCGGTTGGTCGATATTGGCTCCTACAGGGGCGTTCGGCACAAGGCAGGGCTTCCGGGCAGGGGACAGAACACGCGTTCCAACGCCCGTACCCTGAAGGGACCGCGCCCCTCACAGGGCGGCGGCAGGAAGGAAAAGCGGTAGGCGATGCCCAGACCACGCGCACGAACTGCGGCAAGGAAGAAGAAGACCATCAAGCTGGATCGGGCTCGGGTGCACGTCCATTCCAGTTTCAACAACACGATTCTCACGTTGACCGACCCCAACGGCGATGTGATCTTGTGGAAGACCCCGGGCACGGTGGGGTTCACGGGGTCACGCAAAGGTACCCCGTATGCGGCGCAGATGGCCTGCCAGGCCCTCGTTCGCGACATGCGGGACTTCGGCATTCGCTCGGTGACGGTGACGGTCAACGGTACGGGCGCGGGTCGCCAGGCTGCTGTGCAGACGCTGCGGTCGTCGGGCATTCAAGTGGAAGAGGTCAGGAACG
>PUMC01000031.1 GCA_003552425.1 Candidatus Acetothermia bacterium
CAACAGATCTGCGTCGACCTCCAGATCCTCAAGCGCAGCACGCATAGCGAGAACCTCCTGCGCGTCGGTCACCGCTTCCAGCATCACCTGCTCCTCCCTGCGGGCCATCCGACGCTCCAGGATGCTCACCTCTTCCTCACGCTGTGGGTACCCGAACCTCACACGCGCCAGAAAACGGTCCACCTGTGCCTCAGGAAGGGGAAATGTGCCTTCGTGCTCGATCGGATTCTGCGTCGCCAGCACACCGAAGGGTTGCGGCAGCGGAAGGGTTTCGCCCTCCAAGGTCACCTGCCCCTCCTGCATAGCCTCCAGCAGGGCTGACTGGGTCCGTGGGGTGGCGCGGTTGATCTCATCGGCCAGAATGAGCTGGGCGAAGATCGGCCCCCGCCTCAGTTCAAATGACCCTCGATCACGGTGAAGCACATAGGTCCCTAGAATATCCGCCGGCAGAAGGTCCGGCGTGAACTGAATCCGCTTGAAGGTGATTCCCAGAGCCTGGGCGAAGGATCGTGCGGCGAGCGTCTTGGCCAGGCCGGGGTAATCCTCGATCAGCACATGCCCCCCCGCGAGGATGGTCATAAGCACCAACCGCAGCGATCCGTGCTTGCCCACCACCGCCCGTTCCACCTGCCCGATGACGGCCCGCCCCCATGCCGCAACGTCAACCTTGCTCACGATCCTCCCCTCTCCGCCATCCCTCTAACAAGGACAAGCAATACTCCAGGTCGCGTGCATAAGCGTCCCCTAACCGACCACGCCGTGGAGGCCGAAGCACCTCCGCCAGCCTCTCATCTCCAGGCCAGTGACCCGACCGTAGTTCACGCCAAGCAGTCTCTGGTTCCACGCCCTCGCGGCGCACACGGATCGCCACTGCGGTCCGGCTCAGACGCGCCCCTAACCTCCGCCGAGCCCACAGGGAACGATCGGACATCCGTATCTGGCGCGCCAACGTCTGCAATCCATCCTCGGACAGCGCGGATGATGCCTGAAGCCGGCGCACAGGCCTCCGTCTCCTTCCCATTCGGCGCGACACCAGCACCCCGAGGAAAACAAGCGTTCCCCAAACGAGCACCTGTGGAAGACGGTCCACAAACCATCCCACATACAGAAATGGCATCGCCAGCACCCTCGCTGCCGCCCCCCCCTGAACCCAGAGGAGCAAGGCCGCAAGACCGATCAACCCCACGACAAGGAGAAGCCCGACGACCCATGGTCGCCTTCGCTCAAGCCGTCCCATAGGCCGCCTCTACAGCACTGAGCGCGGATAGGGCGCGAGCGCGCCGGGACAGCGCATCCTTGTGACCGTACCGCACTTCCTCAAAGAGCGCGGTCAGCTCGTCCACCGCCTGCTCGTGAACACCGTGCCCTCGAAGCGCTGCCGCCATCTCACGTGGTGTAACCGTCGAGGCACCCGCTGATCCGAGGCGGGGTGCCAACAGCTCGGCCATCCTTGCCCAACAGCGGATCACCACCTCGTCCACAGGAAGCCCTTCACGCAACGCCTCCGCTGCCTCAGCCACCGTCTGGCGCAGTTCCACCTGCGCATCCGCCTCGCGAAGACGCGCACGGACCTTACCGGTAGCCCACCACCCCACCGCCAGGAGCAGCGTGGCCCCGGCGATGGCGGCAACATAGAGCAGCCAGCCCGGCGCATGAGGTCGCTCCGGCGCACGCCCCGACCGCTCGGGCGACACGGCCGGTCCCCATGCCCCGATAGCCTCCTCATCGGAGAGCAAATGTTCCTCTGGGGTCTCGCGGACCAGACCTTCCATCACGGCCAAGAACGCGACGACGAACAACAAACCACCGACGATGCTGAAGATGACCTTCTTGCGCATCCGCCTGTCGAACATGCTGACCACAAGACCGATGAGGGCACCGCCGACGAAGATCCATACCCCAACCTGGAGCAGGATCTCCGCCCAACGATAGGGGAGGGGCATCGCCCCCACCCCCGACTCCGGCCATTCCGGAAGGCCCCCCAACTGGCCGGAGCGGAACTCCATGTCACGCAGCCCTGCCGCCAACACGCCCAGCAGGAGGACCACCAGCACACCACAGAGCAGAATGCGTCCTCGACTCATCCTTCCACGGTAAGACCCAGATCGCGTAGTTGAGCCGCATCCACCGGAGCCGGCGCGCCCGTCAACGGACACGCGCCGCCAGCCGTCTTGGGGAACGCGATGACCTCGCGCAGAGAACCTTCCCCCGCCAACATCATCACCCAACGGTCGAGACCAAAGGCAATGCCCCCGTGCGGCGGCGCACCGTACTCCAGCGCACGCAGGAAGAACCCGAAGCGCCGCTCAGCCTCTTCCGCCCCGATGCCCAGCAGACTCAAGATACGTTGCTGCAGCTCGCGCTGATGGATCCTAATCGATCCAGACGCCAACTCCACCCCATTGAGGACAAGATCGTAACACTTGGCGCGCGCGCGCAGGGGGTCGTGCTCCATGTGCGCAACGTCCTCGTCCCGAGGCGAGGTGAACGGATGGTGCTCGGCATGAAGCGTGCCGTCGTCTCCGCGCTTGAACAGAGGGAAGTCCGTGATCCAGACAGGGGCCCACGCGTTCTCGGGCACAAGCCCACGGCTGTGCGCCAACCGAAGCCTCAGTTCACCCAGTGCAGGGGTTACCGACGCTTGCGGTCCCGCCGACAGGAGCACCAGGTCCCCCTCACCAGCCTCGGCAAGGCGCGCCGTTTCACGCAGCACACCTTCATCCACGAACTTGGCCAACGGGGAGACCAGCGTCTCGCCCCGCTTGACCCAAGTCAGGCCTGCGGCACCGAGCGCAACCGCATCCTGCTCCAGCTTGTTGAGATCCCCGCGCGAGGTGTCCGCTCCGCCGGGAACCCGCAGGGCACGGACTTCGCCCCCGTCGGCAACCGCCTGGGCAAAGGCCCGGAAGCCCCCACCCCCGTAGACCTGGGACACATCGACCAACGGCAGCCCCACCCGAAGGTCGGGCTTGTCCGATCCGTAGCGCGCCATCGCTTCCGTATAGGGAAGCCGCGGAAACGGGGTAGCGAGCTCCAGGCCTGCGGCCTCCCGGAACACGTGCTTCATCAGCCCTTCGAGCAGCCCGAACAGGGGCTCGGGGGTCTCCAGGAACCCAAGCTCCATATCCAGTTGCGTGAACTCCGGCTGCCGGTCGGCCCGGAGGTCCTCATCGCGGAAACACCGAACGATCTGGAAATAGCGCTCCACACCGGAAGCGACAAGGATCTGCTTGAACAACTGGGGCGACTGCGGCAGAGCATAGAAGCACCCGCGGTCCAACCGCGAGGGAACGAGAAAGTCGCGCGCCCCCTCCGGGGTCGACCGGGTCAGCACCGGAGTCTCCACCTCCAAGAAGCCTTCGCCGTCAAGGTACGTCCGTATCGCCATCGACACCCGGTGCCGAAGGGCAAGGTTCCGCTGCAGCCGCGCACGCCTCAGGTCGATAAAGCGGTACTTGAGGCGGGTCTCCTCTCCCGTCCCACCCAGGTCCTCTTCCACAGCAAACGGCAGTGGGGCAGAGCGTGCGAGAAGTCGCAGCGAACGTACCTCCACCTCCACCTCACCTGTGGGGAGTTCCGGGTTTGGAGCCTCACGCTTGGCAACCGTGCCCTCAACCTGCACGACATCTTCCCGAGAGAGCCCGCGCGCATCATCAAGATCTCGGCAGACAACCTGCACGATGCCTGAGGCATCCCTCAGATCGAGAAACGTGATCCTCCCGAGATCCCGCAACCGATGCACCCAACCTGCCAGGCGCACGGTCCGCCCTTCATCGCGTGCAGACAACGCTCCGCAACGGTCTGTCCTCATGTGTGGCTCCTTTCCGGGTGATTGTAGCTTCGAACGCGGACACTCACACCGCATGCGCCGACGGGCATATCGCTCGGTACGCACACG
The DNA here is from genome assembly GCA_003552425.1 of Candidatus Acetothermia bacterium. Next base: position 3,899 of record PUMC01000031.1, read on the forward strand.
GGCGGCAGGCAAACAAGGACGGCTGCGCCGCAAAGTCCCCGGCGCGAACCCCCTGTTCCACCTCACGGATGGCCTGTTGGGCCCGTTCCAGCATCTTCGGCGTCGGACACGCGGACCCCACAACAACCTCCGGCGTCAAAAACCTGAGCTGCAGTTCATCCGGAGGTGCCCCGTAGGCCCGATCGTGGGCCAGTGCATACACGGCCAGCTGAAGCGATGACCGCGCCCGCCGGTCGGCATCCGGCGGACCGGCCAGGCTCGTCTTGTAGTCGATGATCATCGTGTGACGGTCGTCCCTGTCCACACGATCCCAGTATCCAATGACCCGAGCGCTGCCCTCTGTGAACGCGAAGAACTTCTCCACATCCGTTGGCTGCCCCCCGTCTGCCTCCTCGAAGGCGTGGAAAGCGGCAAGCGCTGCGTCTGCCTGGGCCAGCATCGCCTCCTCGTGCCCCGCCGACAAGAACCCTTCCGAGCGCCAGGCATTTCGGCATACGGCATAGAGCTCATCGAGCGCCAGCGATCTGCCTTGGACCCGGGCCATGTGATAGGCCTGAATCGCACGGTGAACCGCGTGACCGAAGACCACCGAGTGATGAAGGGCGACCGGTACCCGCAGCAGGTGAACATAGCGGTACTTCAGGGGGCACGTTCGGTAATCGTCCACACGCTGGTGGCTCAGTGTGAGCGGGCCATCCCCTCTCGGTGGACCC
>PUMC01000110.1 GCA_003552425.1 Candidatus Acetothermia bacterium
CCGTGCTCGTGTACGGCAATGCTCAGAATTCTATCACCTGCCTCAAAATTGAACGTATTGTCCACCGTACCATCAGCATTGAGCCGGGCAATATGCTCACGGCCTGCGCCGAATGCCGTGGTGAACCTCCCGCCAACGTATATCCCGCCATTAGCATCCACGGCAAGAGCAAAACCCCACGATTCATCGGTGCCACCGGTATGGTGGCTGAAAGCCGGGCAGGGCTCACGATCCGCCAGGTGTTTGGTAACGAAGATGGTCTCGTGACCGTACTCGTCGTGAAGATAGCTCCCGGTACTGATAACGCTGTTGTCGTCGAGTACTTTTAGCGCGTTTACTCTGAGGTGTTCGGTCGGGACGCCGAGGTGGGCGAAGGGATAATCAGCCATTGACCAATAATTAGTCATTTTATGGCCGTGAACATTACCCTCCTGAGACCAGCCCACTACACAATTAAATTCTTTAGATTCTACTAAATGCTCTATAGCAAAAACAGTTCCGGGGTGGTCACCAATAAACCATAACCAGCGCGAACCATCAGGCTCCAGAGCTCCATATTTATAAAATTCGGATCCATCTATACTTGTGAAGGCACCCCCTACAAATATAAACCCGGCCCAACCAGCTTCTTTGATTTCATCCACCGCATACACCGTGTTGTTGAAGCTCGGCGCGAATCCGCCGTCTCGTGCCCCGCCGGGGTGAAGCCGTGCCAGCCGGTTCCGGGTGACACCGCCGATGGTCGTGAATTCTCCGCCCAGCAGAATCTTGTCGTCGGACTGAATATCGAGTGCATGGACTCTATGGTTCGCCGCTGCGGCGGCGTGGTTGAAGTTTTTGTCTATTGTGCCATAATAGGGCCACATCCGGGCAATACGACCCACGGTAAAGACCGTCCCGGTATTGTCCTTGAGCGTGGTGAAATCACCCCCGGCAATAATCCGGTTGTTGTTCTGAATCGCCAAAGCACGAACCGTGTCATTGACTTCCGGCGCGAATAGCGGGTCCAGCTTCCATTGCGCCACGGCAATGCCGGGCAAAATCAGCATAAGCAAGGCTAATAGAACAAATCGTTTCATCGTTATTCTCCTATCGGTATGTATCCCCAGGTTTTGCCGTCCAGACTCACGGCAAGTTCCTTTTTATCGCCGTCAATACCAATCACCATCGGCATCCCCGGCGCGACACTTGGCCGTTCCGGCAGAACCGGCAAAGTAAGGGCGGCGTCACGAAGACGCTCAAGAGTGCTTACCAGCCCATCGTTTTTGCCCGGTTCCGGCAATAAATCGGTTGGAATGTAAGGTATATTGATCATCTGTATTTTACCTCCAGGCTGCGCATTGGCGATTCCGGCCCGTTATGTATCTTGGTCGGATCGGCAATATCGGTATTGTGTAAACGTATCTTCACACGTTTGCTCGTCACCCCAAGGTCTGCCGCGCAGGTGATCACGGCTTCCGGGGCAATTCCCGTATCATTCGGCCCACCCGGATCGTGAGTGGGATGGTTAAAGGGGTCCATCTGCAAAGCCTCTTTCACGCTGAAATACCGCTGTTGCCTGGTCGAAGTATAATCAGGCCATACGTCCATCATCACCCGGTCAACACCACTGATCGAACGAGTGAGAAACGCCTTGGTCCACTTCAGCGGCACGGCGGAATTGCCCACCCAGTCGAACTCGGCCAGCCACGGGATATTCATCCCCTTGTCAAAAAGGACGTTGAAATCCACACGCCATAAGTTACCGTCGAGATCAGCCGACAACAGCAATTCCTGCCCTGCCCACGGCACAACGGCCACCGAAATGTAACCGTGACCTTTTAACGGCCAGAAGTAAGCGTTACGGGCATCCAGCGCGAGGCTGGTCGGTTCATCCCATACCGAATACGATGATGGATTATGAAAGAATGTCGGCTTGCCCGGCCAGCTCCACACCACCACGGCACGTTCCGGGTGGTAGAATCCCGAACACATAAAGAGTTGTGTGGGGTGACGGTTGGCCAGGTATGCCCGGATCCGCTGGCTGCTGCGCCGATCCGGGGAAAGGCCGATGTCAACCACCCGACCACCGATCAGGCCCCACACGGTATTTTGCCCCATCCAGACAAAACTGTTGTCCGGTAGGCGCACGATGGAATTGTAACTCACGCAATCGCAATCCCGATGAATCAGGGTAGGCGTGCCGATCAGGGGAAAGCCAAGCCGCTGAACAGCCCACAAACCGCGATCCCCCCACACCAGCATTGTGTCACGGGTAGAAGCGTGCCCGCCAAGCAGTTCGGTCGCTCGGCCGTCCCGGAACTCCAGCGCGCCGGGCTTCGTCAGGTCCGGCACTTCAAGCTGTTCGCCGTAATAAGCGTGCGACGGAAGTTCCTCGTTGCCGAATCCCCACGGCATTCCGGCCCATTCACAGAACGTGCGGTGCGGCACGCTGGTCGGCAATTCTTCCACCTTCTCATCCGTCTTGCCATTCCAGTAAAAGTTTTTGTCCCTCAAATACGTCCCCCCGATGATATAGCGATTGCGAAGATACGACGCCAGGCACATCGGGTTTCGCGGGTCTTCGCTAAATACCAGACCCGGCTTGCGTATGTTCACCCACTTGTCGGCTTTCATCGCGTAGAGTTCCCGATCACCAAACACTATGATGCTGTCGCCCCATTCCGGCCAGCGATGATAGCCGATATGACTGGTCGGCCCGGGACCGGCGGGTGAACCGAACCATTTCACCCGGCCCTTCCAGACCTTCAGCCCGATACCGTCGCCGATAAGGTTGGAACAGTCGGCAAGTTCGCCCTCACGCCGGCTGGCGGCGTCATAATTCACGCCACGCAAAGCTGAAAGCTGAATGAGTTTTCCGGTTCTATCCACCATAATCGTGTATCCGTTTAAGCGACCGCGGGTTCAGGCCGCCGCCCATTCCGGCAAAACGAGGCATAGTGTCAGCCGGCGCCCGGTCAAATCTCATCTGATACTTATTGAAAAGGTCTTGAAGCATCTTTGCCGCCCGTGCTTCCGCGGCGAGCCCCTGTGCCGTATCGTTCTGGATATTGGCGGCGAACAGGCTTATGGTCTTCCACTTGATCACCTTGTCGAACACCACAGGCCAGTCCAGCGTCAGGCTTTCGTCTTCATCCACGCGACGTGGCGAACGCAGATAATCGAGATAAAGTTTCCCGGTTGTGCGGTCAATAAGTTCCTGCGTTGGCGCCGGGACAAGCCGAATCACCATCCGGCCCGACTCGTCCATCCCGCTGAATTGAAAATATAGAGGCACATCGCCGATGATCCGGTTCGCCGCCGTGCCGTATTCGGAATCGAAAATGCCCCACTGCCATACCGGGTTGCCAAGGTTATCGGTGACGTAAGTCCATTTAATGTTATCGGAATCAATATCACCCAGCGAGTATTCGGCTTGATCGGCCACGAGGTCTATCTCCCCGGCACGCACACCGAAAAACGGCCAGTCGTGCCAGGTCTCAATCTCTTCCTGCGCTTCCTGCATCATCTCAAGTATCAGGGTGTGATCCCGAATCGTCGTGGCCGAGCATATCAGCCCGATACTTGTCTTGATTTCCTCAATCGTTTTTCGACTCATTGGAATACCTCATTGTCTGCTGAAAAATTTAGCCGCCAATACTATGCCCGAGGCGATTATCCCGCCAATAAGGCCAAGCACACCGGCCTGTGCCTTCACCGACGATTTCCAGGTTTCCAGACTTTGCAAACGATCATTGTGATTTCTGCACGTCTCGTCCAGTTTCGCTTCTATCCGATTGGTCTGCGTTTTTAATTCCGATAGCTGCGCATTTATCTTGCCGAACATATATTCCGGAGTGTTTTCGATCCCGTTGACCATAACTGTTCTCCTTACGGCGCTGGTGTTGGTGTCGGCGGTGCCGGTTTTAATTCTATTGCCCCCACACCCGATATATTCATATAGGGCTTCTTATGGTCCCGGTTGTACCAGATCCAGTGGTTCACCTGAACGGCAACGTCCCCTTTCCATTGCGCGTATTCGTGGTAATAATAGGTATCATTGTTGGTCTCTCCCGTCCAAATAGCATCCCTCGTTACCGCCCCATCCTCGATGTGCCGGGTGGACAGGGCATCCGTCTGAATGGCGAACTCCCCTATTTGGTTATGGCCGAAGTGGCGTGACTGTAACGACCAGTAGGCGAAACGATCACCGTCCAGCAAGTCCGTGGTTGTGGTGAAATGATGACCTTCCAGTGCTTCGGTTTGAATATGCCAGCGGTCAATAGCACGAGTATCAATATGCCATTCCGCCACCGCCTGTTCGGCAATTTTGTCTCCCGTGACCGCCCATTGCCTGAAATGGTTTTCCCGAAATTGAATCGCCGGATGGAATTTACTGCCGTCGATCGAGCGGGAAGCGAACACGCTACCCGGCCATATATTTTCCGGTGTGAGATTCACCCAGCCAAGCCCGCTTCCCAGCAGTATTGGTATCTTGCGGTAATTTATCTGCAACTCATACCAGATTGGCGTGATGTCTTCAGTGAACGAATAAGGATAGTCAAAAGGATGCCACAACGGCGGCGCGGGAGTTATCGGCGGGCTCGGTGACGGGTCCG
>PUMC01000072.1 GCA_003552425.1 Candidatus Acetothermia bacterium
TCGGTGATCGTGAACCCCGAAGCACCGATATCCACGCGGCCCGCGATGACACCAGGTTGAATGGAGTCGAACGCGATGTCACGGATCTCGATCTCAAAACCCTCGAGGATCGCGATGGAGCGCATCACATCCAGGTCAAATCCGAGGTAGTCACCTCGTGCCGACACCCACTCGAACGGGGGCCAAGCGATGTCGCAACCCACCACATAGCTACCCTGTGCAACCCCGAGCATGCCCAGTAGAACCACCGCCACTGCCATCCATGCTGCCTTCCTCACAGATGCCACCTCCCGGTAGACGTTTGTTGGCATCACTATAGCTCTGGACTCGCGCCGCGGTCAACAGGGATGGGATGGGTAGGCTGAACGGAGCGACCGATGTGCGCTATCCTGTAGCCCGTGATGAGGCGATGAACGATGTGCTGATTGCCCTACCCGTGTACAACGAGGCTCCACGAGTGGGATCCGTATTGGAGGCCGTTCTCCGGTACGCACCGGGTTGCGTCCTTGTGGTCGATGACGGATCCACGGATCGAACCCTGGAGGCGGTGGCTGCGCACGGGGTGGAACTGACGTGCCACGGCGAGAACCGGGGTTACGGTGCTGCCCTTCAGACCGCCTTCGCTTGGGCTGCGGAACGGAGCATGACGTGGTGCATCACGATGGACGCGGATTGTCAGCATGAACCGCGTTGTATTCCGAGGTTCCTGGAGCGCTTGGGGGATGGTCTGGACATCGTATCGGGGTCACGGTACTTGGATGAGGAAATGGTGAGGGATGCCCCGCCTGAAGACCGGCGCTGGGTGAACCGTGTGGTGACCGCGCTGCTCAGGTCGATCACGGGGTATCCCATGACGGATGCCTTCTGTGGGTTCCGCGCCTATAGGGTGGAGGCGGTCCGGAAGCTCGATCTCCGGGATCCCGGCTACGCTCTGCCCGTTGAACTGTGGATCAAGGCCGGGCATTGTGGTCTGCGCATGGAGGAGATTCCCGTGCCGCTCATCTATCACGATTTCAGCAAAGGGGTCGGGGTGCGTCCGCCGCGCGAGCGGTTGGCACACTACCTTTCGGTGGCTGGGGAGGTGCTCCGTTGGACGTGCTCGTAATCGCTGCCCATCCGGATGATGCGGAAATCGGACTGGGAGGCACAATCGCTCGGTGGACCGAACAAGGGTGCTCTGTTGGTGTGGTTGACCTCACGGATGGCGAACCGACTCCCTACGGAACCCGTGAGGAGAGACTGGGGGAAGGGGAACGTGCAGCGGAACTCCTCGGGCTTAAGCAGCGGATTCAACTTGATTTCCCAAACCGCTATCTCATGGATACCCTCGACGTCCGCAGAGCGCTGGCCGAGGTCATCCGTGCACACCGGCCGCGCCTTGTGTTCTCGCCGCTGGGGCTTGATCAGCATCCCGATCACCTCGCGGCATCCGCTGTGGCGCGGCACGCGCGGTTCTACGCTAAGCTGACGAAAACGGACATGGCGGGCGAGCCGTATTACCCGCCGATGCTCCTTCAGTTTGCCACAAGTCACCTGCGGAAGGTCTTCCAACCGGCTGGAATCGTCGATATCAGCACGACGTTTGGGCGTAAGGTGGATGCGGTCCTCTGCTACCGCACCCAGTTCGGCAGACGTGAGGAGGGTATGCGCGAGGCGCTGACGGCTACGGCGCGGTTCTACGGGATGCGCATCGGCGTGCGCTACGGTGAGCCGATCTTCGCGCCGGAAGAGCTCGCCATATGGGATCCTGCGGCGCTTCTGCCGGGATGAAGCCGAACGTTCCTCGAGAACACAGTGCGGTAACCTGTGATTGGGGATCGGGTGGGTTGATCGTGCGGGCCCGCCAAGGAGCCAGATCGCTGGAGAATGGTGTGCTGGCGAAACTTCGGGAGCGTGCGCGACGGGAGCTGAACATACCTATGGGGGTTCCTGTCGTGGCGTCCGGACATCAGCCCCTTCCCGTGCATCCGGGTATTGCGCTACGGGAACTCCTCCTCCAACGCCTGCCCGAGGAGGTCTTCCCGTTGTGGATCGCTGTGGACAGCGATGCGCCGCGTCGCGTTTCCATGCCCATCCCCTTACGCCGCACGGCCTACACCCATCACGATCTTGTATTGCACGACAATGCTCGGCGGAAGGTCCTCGGCGAGCTACCTGTTCCCTGTGCCATTGACGCGTTGTGGCCGGCCATTGAGCGCCGACTGCGATCGTTGAGCAATCCGGAGATCCTTGCCCGGGCTTGCGCTTTCTGGAGAGCGCTTCCTCCTGCGCAGGGAGATTGGGCTTGCTGGGTTGACGAGGCCCGCCGAGCATGGGCAGGCGGGCTACCGAGGGTGAAGCGTGTATCGGTGCTTGCGTTCGCACAGACATCCGCATATAAGGCGTTTGTGCGGTGGGCGCTGCGCGACAAAGACGCGTTTCTTGAGGCGTACACCGTCGCCTGTCAGGCAGCAGATGTGGGGCGGCTAGGCCCGGGGGAGCTTCCGTTCTGGACGCTTCGCGATGGCTGCCGTACCCGTGCAGCTGAGCATGATGTTCCCCTGCTGCCGCGTGCTCTCACGTTGACCTGGGCTGTACGCGCACTTCTTTGCGATTTCTTCGTTCACGGGGCGGGTGGTGCCGGATACGAGCCCGGGGTTGATGTGCTGTGGAGCAGGCTGTGCGGGCAAGACCCACCTCCGTGGGGATGGATTGCCGGAACGTTCACGCTGCCTGAGCCGGACCGTGACAGTCGAATGCTCCCCGGGCGCAGCTTCCCATTCTTCCTGCATGACCCGGATGAAGTTGTCCGAGCACTCCGCGGTCCCCTGGCGGCGTTGTAGCGCGCCACGCCTAGCGGGACCGCATCACATAGCGCCTGACGAAAGCCTTCTCCTCTGCGGGTATCAAGTAGAGCTCGGCACGCGTTGCCTTGGTCCATGGGGCCAGCAGTCGATACCACAGGCGATGGATCAAGGTGTTGTGGTGCTGGGCTGCTTCGTTGTACGTGTGCCGAAGGATGTCCAACGCGTCCTCCGCCTCGGCGAGCCTCGTGTGTGCCTCGTTCAGCTCCCCCAGCCGTTGTGGTGGCAAGCCCTGATAGACGTGCAGCAAGGCGCGCTTGAGCTGCTCATCGGCTTCTGCCAGTTCCCGGAGTGAACCTTCCTCTGCTTCCTTCGTCTGCGCAATCGCTTCCTGGAGAGGTCTGTGCGCGTTGGGCACGTAACCGGTACTGCGCAGCGCGTCGAGCAGCAGTTCCGCGGCTTCGCGGCGGTGGGCAACGCCCTGCCGGAGTTCTCCCCGCAGACCCACCAAGCGCTCGCGCACCCGACGCAACCGGTTCATGGAGCGCCAGGCGAACACGGCCACGAACAAGAGCACCAAGAGCAGCATGACAAGCACTTGGGTGGACATGTTCCTACCAAGCCCTCCCGCCACCGCCGCCCATTCCTCCGCCGGAGAAGCCGCCTCCCCCGAAGGCGGATCCACCTCGCCATCCTCCGCTCGTCTGCCGCTGGGTCGTGGTGGCCGCGCGATGGGCAGAGCGCTGCAGTACCGACATGCGGTACCCCATCCAATAGGGGGAGAAGGTGGTGAAGCGTCCGTCATACCATTCGGGCGGTTGGCGAAGCAAACCCTCGAACTTCTTGGCCCACACCTCGGTGAGGTCGAAGGCAATCGCGTACGGAAGGAGTTCTTCGAAGTGGTTCTCAGCGGCTGCGAACTCCATTCGATCCGTCTCGGCCCGTGAGATGTACTCCTCGAGGCCAAGCACCTCCCTGAGAACTTCCATCCCTTTGTGGGTCTTGCGGGGCATGATTCCCGAGAACGCAAGGACAATGAGGCCGGCTGCACCTACCGACAACCCCAGGTACATCGACCCTGCTGCGGCCCACAGAGCGATGCCGCCAACGATCCCCAGCGAGCCCACGGTGTGGTAGGCGCTGCGTACGCGATCAGGATTTCCGTCGTAGTACTTGCGCTGAGTGAGGTCCATGTACAGCTGTGCGGAAAGCCCCGGCAGTTTTTCGTGAAGCTTGTAGTGGAGATCGGAGAGCTTCTTCCGTTCGGCGCCTTGGAACAAGGCAGTGAGGAGCATCTTCTCGAAGGCTGTGGGGGAAGCGCCCCCTTCCAGACGTTCCAGCTCGAAGTCCTCAGGTTCTTTGTCCTGCCCGTCTTCCCAGATCTCGTGGATGACGAGGTGCCCCTTGACAGCGAGATCAATGATCCCCGCGGTGATGTCGCGGGTGTCCACGCGATCGTCGATGAGCGTTCCGGCTTCCGCCGGGCCCAACCCCTCCGGGCGGACGAAGACGGGCGCGATCGATCCTCGGGCCGGACTGCGCCCGCGGTAGGCCCACATGCCTGCCATGCCCAGCAACGTGATGAGGGGGATCGCCACATAGCGGTTGTCGGAGACGAACCACAGAACACTCTGCCATGCCCCGGGAAGCGTGACGGCCTCAGCGGGAACCCGCACGCCGACCGTGATGCCTTCCCCGGGGTTCAGCCGCTCTGTCTTGCCAATGAGCACTCCATTGTCCCATGCGAGCTGGAAGGGCTCGCGACTGCCTACGAGGCCCTGAAATCCCACGAA
>PUMC01000132.1 GCA_003552425.1 Candidatus Acetothermia bacterium
GGTCGCCAGGCTGCTGTGCAGACGCTGCGGTCGTCGGGCATTCAAGTGGAAGAGGTCAGGAACGTGACCCCCACAGCGCATTCCTAGGAGGACGACGGTATGGGACGGTATACAGGCGCGAAGTGCAGGCTGTGCCGGCGGGAGGGTGTGAAGCTGTTTCTGAAAGGTGATCGGTGTTTCTCCGGCCGGTGCGCGGCGACGCGGCGTCCCACGCCTCCGGGACAGCATGGCCGGTTCCGGCGGCGACCCACACAGTTCTCCATTCACCTAAGGGAGAAGCAGAAGGCCAAGCGCATCTACGGGATCCGCGAGGCACAGTTCCGTGGGTACGTGGAGGCGGCCAAGCGATGGAAGGGCGTTACGGGAGAAGCGCTGCTCAGGTACCTGGAGAGCCGGATGGACAACACCGTATACCGCGCGGGGTTCGCCTCGTCGCGGGATAAGGCGCGTCAGCTGATCAACCACGGACATTTCCAGGTCAACGGGCGTCACACCAACATCCCTTCCTACCTTGTGCAGGAAGGCGATGTGGTGGAGGTGAAGCCGGAGTCCCGCGACAAGTTGCGGGAGTCGGTCAAGGCCGCAGCTGAGCGTCGGCCCTTGCCGTCCTGGCTCACCCGCGATCTGGAAGGGCTACGCGTGCAGGCGACGGGTGTGCCCAACCTCGAAGAGCTGGACCAAGCCATCGAGGTGAACCTGATCGTCGAGTTCTACTCGAGGTAGGGGAATGGCGGCATTTGAGTATCCAGAGCGGATGGATTGGGTGGAGGCCGGACCGACGTTCGGCCGTCTGGCCGTGGAACCATTGGAGCGCGGCTACGCGACCACGCTCGGCAGCGCCCTCCGGCGCGTGCTGCTGTCCAGCATTCCCGGAACGGCTGTGGTGCGCGTCAACTTTGCCGGCAAATACCACGAGTACGAGACGATCCCCGGCGTCCGCGAGGACCTGCTCACGATCATCCTCAACTTGAAGTCGCTGGCCATCCGGTGCACGGACGGCGAACCTCATCGGTTGTTCCTCGATGTGTCGGGGCCGGGCGAGGTGTTCGCTAGGCAGGTAGAGGTGCCCACAGGTGTGGAGATCATGAATCCCGACCTCAGGTTGGCGACCCTGACCGATGATGCGCGTCTGGAGGTCGAGCTTGAGGTGGAGATGGGGCGCGGCTTCCGCAACTCCGACGAGAACAAGCGTGAGGATGCGCCGGTTTCGTTGATCCCCGTCGACTGTGACTTCTCGCCTGTCGATCGGGTCAACTTCGTGGTCGAGGACACACGCGTTGGTGGTCGCTCCGGCTACGAGCGGATGATGCTCGAAGTGTTCACCAACGGTGCCATCACCCCGCAGGAGGCGGTCGCGCAGGCTGTGGAGATCCTCCAGCGCCATGTGACGTTCTTGACGGGCGCAACCGAGGTCGAGCCCGAGGTGGAGCCGGCTGTGCCTGAGGAGAACCTGCAGCCCCTCACCGAGTTGGGGCTTGACCCGCGGGCATGCAACCTTCTGCGCGAGGAGGGCATCGTCACGTTGGGCGATCTGCTTTCCCGCAGCCGGGAGGAGTTGCTGGACATCCACGGGTTCGGCGAGAAGACGCTGGAGCGGCTAGAAGACCGCTTGACGGAGCTCGGGCTCATCATGAGGTCAGAGAAGGAGACGTGATGCGACACCGCCATAAAGTTCCCAAACTCAGCATGGAGCGATCCCGTCGGAAGTCGGTCTTGTCCGGACAGGCTGCGGCATTGATCGTACACGGCAAGGTCGATACGACGCCCCCTCGCGCGCAGGCCACGCAGCAGCTCGTGGAGCGGTTGGTGACGATGGCCCGCAAGGGCGACCAGGCTGCCCAGCGCAGGGCCTACGCTATCCTCCGAAGCAAAGAAGCCACGAGCAAGTTGTTCACGGAGATCGGCGTCCGCTACAAGGACCGGGACGGTGGGTACACCAGGCTTCTCAAGCTGGGGCCGCGCCAGGGTGATAGCGCCGAGATCGCGCGCCTGATGTGGGTGTGATATGAGCAAACATCCCGTTGTTCCCGAAGGGGCGAAGGCCGTCGGGCCGTACGTGCCCGCCTACCGTGCGGGGGACTTCCTGTTCGTGTCAGGACAAATCCCCCTGGGCCCGGATGGGGAGCTGGTAAGAGGAAGCATTGAAGACGAAACGCATGCTTGTCTGGCGAACCTGAAACGGGTCTTGGAAGGCGGCGGGGCCTCTCCCGAGCATGTGGTGAAGGCTACGGTCTTCCTCACCGATATGGAGGATTTCGGCGCGGTCAACGCTGTGTACGGAGCGTTCTTCCGCAATGACCCGCCTGCCCGTGCCTGCGTGGAGGTGTGCGCGCTTCCCAAGGGCGCCCGCGTGGAGATCGAGGCCATCGCCTACCTCGGGTAACGCCATACGTTTAGAGCAGGGGCGGAGCTTGTCGCCGCCCGCGTATTCCCGAGGCGGTCGGACATCACGCGAGGTCGTACGGTGCCCCTACCGCCCACCGGGATAGAGCACAACCTTTACCGCCTCGCGGCGCACCGCCCGCTCCATCCCTTGGTGCCATTCGTCCAGGGGGTACTCATCGGTGACCACGCGAGCGACGTCCACTTGGGGCAGGAACCTCATCGCCTGGTGCCAGGTGGTGAAGATACGCCGGCCCACAACGCCCAGCAGCTGGACCTCCTTGAACACCACGCTGGCCATGTTCAGGGTGAGAGGGTGCGGGGGAATCCCAAATGCAACGAGCCGGCCCCCGGGGCGGATCATCTCCAGGCCTTGGTCCACCGCGACAGGGGCCCCCGACATCTCGAGCACGACGTCTGCACCCAACCCATCTGTCCCCCTCCGTACAACCTCCACCGGGTCGACGTGTGATGCGTTGACCGTTGCGTGGGCTCCCAACGCTTCGGCCATCGCCAACCGCTCGTCGAGCAACCCGATGAGCCAGATCGATGCTGCACCAGCCGCGCGGGCTACGCCCGCTGCGAGGAGGCCCGTCGGGCCGTCTCCGATGATGGCGACGGTCTTGGCCGGCACCTCTGCTCGCATCACCACGTGAACGGAGTTTCCGAACGGTTCCAACACCGTGGCCACCTTCGGGGGGAGCGCCGGATCGTTCCTCCACAGAACGCTTTCCGGGACCACGAGGTACTCGGCGAACGTCCCGTCGCGATCCACGCCCAGGATCTCCATGTGGCGGCAGATGTGCGCTAGACCCGTATGGCAGAGGTAGCATTGCCCACAGTAGATATGCGTCTCGGCCGTGACATAGTCGCCGGGGCGGAAGTGGTGCACCTCGGGACCTACCTCTTCGATGTACCCGGCATGCTCATGGCCTAGGATCTGGGGAACGCGGATCCGGGACCGGGCCCATGCGTCCCAGTTGTAGATGTGGATGTCGGTACCACAAATCGAAGCCGCTGCTACCCGGACGAGTACCTCGCCCGGGCCGGGCGTCGGGGGGTCCACCTCTACCAGCTCAGCACCGGGTTGTTCCCTGGTCTTCGCCACGGCTCGCACGGTGGTCTCAACCCTTTCCTTGGCGATGGGTACCTACAGGCGCATTGTACGGTGGGGATAACGGCGGTACAAACGGAAGATTTGCCGGCCGAACAGGTGGTGGGTAAGCTGAAGGCGCGTTCATCGAACCAGCCAAGGAGGGACCGCATGGGCAAGTACGACTTCATCACGCAGGCGCTCGATGGACTCAAGGAACAGGGCCTGTACAACATCATCCGGAGCATCGACAGTGCCGTGGGACCGTGGACGGTGGTCGACGGCAAGCGTGTGTTGAACATGTGCTCCAACAACTACCTCGGGTTTGCCAACGACGAACGCCTGAAGAGGGCGGCGTTGAAGGCAGTCGAGGACTACGGTGTAGGACCGGCCGCGGTCCGTTCGATCGCGGGGACGATGTGCCTGCACCGCGCGCTCGAGTCCAGGCTGGCGGCGTTCAAGGGGACAGAGGACGCGGTGTCCTTTCAGAGTGGATTCTGCGCTAATCTGGCGGCGATTCCCGCCGTCGCCGGGAAGCAAAGCGCGGTGTTCACCGACGAACTCAACCACGCATCGATCATCGACGGCTGCCGTCTGACCAAGGCCCAGCGGGTGATCTTCCCCCACCGCGACGTCGATGCCCTGAGCAGCGCACTTGCGGAGCATCGCGACGTTCCGGTGAAGCTGATCATCACCGACGGAGTGTTCTCCATGGACGGTGACCTGGCACCGCTGCCGGGGATCGTGGACGCCGCGGAGGCACACGGGGCGCTCGTGCTCGTGGACGATGCGCACGGCGAGGGGGTCATGGGTTCTCACGGACGGGGCATCGTCGATCACTTCGGTCTCCACGGTCGTGTGGATATGGAAGTGGGCACGTTGTCCAAGGCGTTCGGCGTGATGGGCGGCTACGTCGCCGGAAAACGGGAGATCGTTGAGTATCTCAGGCAACAGGGCCGACCGTTCCTGTTTTCCAGCGCCGCGACCCCTGCCGATGTGGCTGCGTGTATCGCCGCTGTGGACATCCTGGAGGAGAGCGACGCGGTGGTCCGCAAGCTGTGGGACAACGCCCGCTACTTCAAAGCGGAA
>PUMC01000123.1 GCA_003552425.1 Candidatus Acetothermia bacterium
CATGCTGGCCGGGTTCAATGGCCTGGAGGCGGGGATGGGCCTGGTGGCCATGGGCAGCCTGGCAGTGATCGCCGGGTTCCTGGGGCAAACCACTTCGCTGGTACTCCTCCTCTCCGGACTGGGGGCACTGCTCGGGGTGCTGTGGTTCAACTGGTATCCGGCCAAGATCTTCGTGGGGGATGTGGGGACGCTATCCATGGGGGCGATCATCGCATCGGCCTGCATCATGGGGGGGTTCGAGGTTGCCGGGGCGGTGGTGATATTCCCCTATCTCGTGGACTTCGCCTTCAAGGCAGCCCACAGGTTCCCGTCGAAGGGCTGGGGAGGGGAGTTGGGAGATGACGGGAAGCTACGCTGTCCTCCTCATGGCCCGGTGAGCCTGTGTCAGGCCGTGTTGAAACTGTTCGGCGGACTACACGAGCGGACGTTGGTGCTAGTGCTTATGATGGTGGAGGCTGGGTTTGGAGTGTTGGCGATTTGGCTGTATCTGTTGAGGTGAGTTCGCCGCTCCATGTTCCACATTCGGGGTGTTGTATGCCCCGGTCTAGGGGGGAGGAATGACCGATAGGCAGGGGATGGAGCAGCGGGCGGGGATCATCGTGCTGCTGTCCTCCTTGGTCGCGTACCTGTGGACCTCATCCCTGGTTCTCCCTGTTGGGGTTAGCTTGAGCGTGGTGCTGGCCGCGTTGGCCATGTGTCTGGCGGGCGTTCGTCTGCTGCGTGAGCGGAGTCTGTCTGCCTTGAGTTCTGCGTCAGTCTTCCTGGCGGTCTGCCTTGTGACCGTGTGTTGGATGACGTTCGTGCACCTGTCTACGGGAACGCTGGGGGAGGGAGGGCGCCGTGTCCTGCAAGTGGCCTTCGGCGGCGGAATTGCCTTGGCCAGCACGGTCCTGGTCACTCGACCTGCCCACCTGCGTTGGGCATTGGCTGTCTTCGTCGTGGCGGCGTGTGTGTCAGCAGCTGTCGGTATCGGGCAGCACACAGTGGGAGGGCCGTT
The DNA here is from genome assembly GCA_003552425.1 of Candidatus Acetothermia bacterium. The sequence goes on from PUMC01000123.1 coordinate 998, forward strand.
TGTCGAGCTGTGGAAGGCTTCGGGGGGATTGGCTTCGGTGGGTCTCCCTGGACGACGTGTGGCCGGACTTGCCCCCACAGTGGTGAGCTTTAGCTACCAGCTCAGCGCAGTGCTTCCTGTAGCTGTAGCCTTGGCATGTGCCCCTGCACGGTGGGGATGGCGCGTTCTCTGGTTCGGGACCGCCGTGGTTGTCGGCGCCGCGCTTGTGCTCACCGGCGTGCGCTCCGCCGTCGGCGGAGCGTTTGCAGGGGCGGTGTTGGCGTTGTTGCTTGTCGTCCTTCGCTCAGCGAGATGGCGTGCGGCGGTGGCGGGTGCAGCTCTCGCATCGGTGGCACTCTACGCGGCTGTGGGAGCCCTCCTTGATACATCCAGGTTCCTCGGACTCGACGACGTGTCCGCCGCAGTGCGCCTGCCCATGTTCTCGGCAGCGATCTCCCACGCAGCGAGAAACCCTTGGGGCACAGGCACATACGAGCCTGCTGAGGAGTACCTGGATCCTGAGCTGGGTCAAGCTTTGCGGGAACGAGTGTTGCGGCACGACACGCACAACCAATTTCTCAATGTGCTTGTGTTCTTCGGGTTCCCGGGGTTGATGTTGGTGTTGGCCGCCTATACGGTGGTCCTCGTTCGGCTGCGGGGTAGTTGGAGGCGGGTCGTCGTTCCCTGGAGGGCTAAACTGGCGCCAGCGGCTGCAGGGCTGGCAGGAGGTCTGTTGGGTTACCTGATCAACAGCCTGTTCCACAATGCCGGGTTGTTTGTGGGCGACGTGTTCCACTGGTATGCGATCGGCCTAGTGTTCGCCCTACACCGGATGGTCGCTACGGTGCAGGACAACGCGGATACAGAGCTTCCAACGAATGGATGATGGCGATGGACAAGCTGCGCGTGTTGATCCTCTGTCACCTGTACCCCAAGCCCACAGCGCCCACTGCCGGAATCTTCGTCCACCACCAGGTTCGCCACCTGGCGGGGGCCGGCTGCCAGGCGGTTGTGGTGGCGCCCGTCCCCTACGCACCGCCTGCGTGGGGACCGACTAGGCGGTGGAAGGGTTACAGGATGGTCCCGCGTGATGATGTGCGCGACGGTGTGCAGATTCTCTATCCTCGTTATGTGCGGCCTCCCGGGAGGGTCTTCCGGGCCCCTGCCGCGCGCTTCCTCCGAGCAGGGGTGGCCCGAGATGTCGAGCGACTGACAAGGGCGTTTCAGCCCCACCTGCTCCACGCGCAACCCGCACTGCCGGATGGCTACGCTGGGCTCCTCCTCAGCCGGAAGCTGGGTCTTCCGCTGGTGGTGACGCTGCGGGGAAGCGATATCAGCGTCTATCCCCGGGAGAACCGGTGGACCCTGGGGCAAGCCGCGGATGTGCTTCGAGGAGCGGACCGGGTGGTCGCAGTGAGCGCAGCCCTCAAGGAGGAAGCCCACACGATCGCCGAGCCACAGCGTGACATCCACGTGGTGTACACTGGGTGCGATCTGGAACGGTTTCGCTTTGATCCTGACGCACGGGGGGACCTGCGAGCCCGTCTGGGCATACCTGAGGGGGACATCCTGTTCGTGTTCGTGGGGCGAGTCGTCCGCACCAAGGGGTTATTCGAGCTGATCAACGCCTTCTCCGAAGTGGCCCAAGCCCTGGGTGGTGCGTGGCTGGCCCTTGTCGGATCAGGGGAGGATGCGGCCGGCGTGCGGGCGCGGGCGGCACGCTCCGGGCTCTCCGACCGAGTGATCGTGACCGGTCGACGGCCCCAGGAGGAGGTCCCTCAGTGGCTCAGTGCCGCCGACGTTGTGGTGCACCCGTCGTGGTACGAAGGACTGCCCAACGCAGTTGTGGAGGCCATGGCCTGCAGCCGACCCGTGGTGGCCAGCAGGGCTTGGGGTATCCCCGAGGCCGTGGAGGACGGCGTGAGCGGGATCCTGGTACCCCCAGGCGATGTCCCTGCATTGGTCGAGGCTATGCTCCGGCTGGGCAAGAATGAGGCCTTGCGGGCGAGGCTGGGCACCGTCGCCCGGACGATCGTTGAGGACAAGTTCACCTGGCGGCGAAGCGCGGCCGCGCTTGCCGAGGTCTACCGCGGGGTGGTCTCGGGTGCCTAGCGTGTGCATCGTCACGACGGTCCACTCGCCGCTCGATCCCCGTATCTTCGCCAAACAAGCCAAGACGCTCGCGGAGGCCGGGTACGCGGTGTCGTTACTCGCTCCCCACGAGCGTGATGAGGAGCACGAGGGGGTGGAGATCAAGGGACTCCCCCGACCGCGCAGCCGGTTGGCCCGCGTGACGGGCCTGAGCTGGCAGGTCTTCCGTCAGGCGTGGCGACGAAGATCCGATATCTATCACTTTCACGATCCGGAGCTGATACCAACCATGCTTCTACTAGGGGCCCTTCGGAGGCGCCCGATCATCTACGACGTCCACGAGGACTACGTGACGAGCGTGATGGGGAAGAGCTATCTGCCCAGTGTGCTGCGGCGCCCTCTCGCCGGGGCCGTGGCCTTACTGGAGCGAATGGCCAGTCGCAGGTTCACAGTCATCCTGGCCGAGCGGTACTATGCTGAGCGGTTTCCTCAAGGGACACCCGTGCTCAACTACCCACGGCCCGAGGCTGTGCTCGCTCCGGCAGTCCCCTCCCCTGTTCTCCCCTTGGTGCCACGTGTCCTGTACACAGGGAACGTAACCGAGGACCGAGGAGCGCTCATCCACGCCCGTCTGCCGCACCTCATGGAGGGCTTGCATGTGTACATGGTGGGCCGTTGTCCGCCGGGGTTGGCGACGAGACTGCGCAGCGTTACCTCTCCCCAGGAGGACAAGTTGCACCTGGAAGGGGTGGGGGAGTACATCCCTCACGATAGGATTCAAGCCTACTACGCTGCTGGAGGTTGGAGCGCTGGTCTGGCGCTGTTTCCCCCGAGCACGCACTACCAACGCAAAGAGCTCACCAAGCTGTTTGAGTACATGGCCGCAGGCGTCCCCGTTGTCGCCTCGGCGTTCCCGGTTTGGAGGGAGATCGTTGAAGGGAACGACTGTGGGGTGACTGTGGATCCCCTCGATCCGGCGGAGATCCGCCGCGCCTTGGAGTACATTGTCAACCGCCCCGATGAGGCTCGGAGGATGGGAGAGAACGGCCGTCGCGCAGTGGAGCACAAGTACCGCTGGGATACGGAGGGGGCGCGGCTGCTCGCGGTGTACCGTGGGTTGGTCGAGCGAGGGCGCTCGCAGCGAGCCGCCTCATAGCAGCGCAAGAGGAACACTGCTGAACAGGAGGCATGTGGTGAGAATCATCTACCTCCATCAGTACTTCTGCACACGACAGGGGCGGGGGGGAACGCGGTCGTACGAGTTCGCCCGAAGGCTCGTGCAATGGGGTCACGAAGTCCACATGGTCACCTCAGAGCGTCGGCCCTCCAGCGTCCGCCAACGTGGCTGGCGCCGGTCCGAAGTCGAGGGAATCCACGTCCACTCCCTTCACGTACCCTACAGCAACAAGATGAGCTACCGGGAGCGGCTGCGGGCATTCGCAGCGTTCGCTGTGCGCGCCGGGCCCTATGCCGCACGGC
>PUMC01000064.1 GCA_003552425.1 Candidatus Acetothermia bacterium
AGGTGGGTGCAATACCCGACTGTGGAGCCCTGTATTTTTTGCCGCGCCTGGTTGGCCTGCAGAGGGCCAAGGAGCTTGTTTACACCGGCAAGAACATTCCCGCCGAAGAAGCTTACAGGCTCGGCATTGTAAACCGGGTGTTTTCCAGTGAAAACCTCATGGCTGAAGCCCTGGTAACTGCAGATCAGCTGTCCCGCGGACCGGCGATCGCCCTGGCCCAGGCCAAGGAGATCCTGAATAAGAGTGAAGCCCTTGATCTTGAAACTGTTATGGAGTTGGAAATTTACGCCCAGAGCGTTTGCTTCCAAACCGCAGATCACAGGGAAGGGGTAATCGCTTTCCTGGAGAAGCGAAAACCCGAATTTAAAGGAGAGTAAGAAGATTGTAATGAAAAAGGTTCCGGTAAATACGGTTTAAGCCAAAGCAAGGAGAGTGCTTGAGGTGAACAATAACAGCGCCGGTTCGGCTCCGGTTGAAAATGCCGGCTATGATGCTATTGTAATCGGGGCCGGTTTAGGGGGCCTTGCATCAGCCCTTAAGCTTTCCCGTGAAGAGGCAAAAGTGCTGCTTTTGGAACAGCACAACCTGCCCGGTGGATTCGCCACCAGTTTTGTGCGAGGACGGTTTGAATTTGAAGTTTCACTGCATGAGCTTTCCGATGTCGGACCGGTGGATAAGAAAGGGGCCGTGCGCCGGTTTTTGGAAGACGAACTCAATCTGGACATCGAGTTTTTACCGGTTCCCGAGGCTTACCACCTGGTTTACAGGGACGAAGGCATTAACCTTAAAGTGCCGTTCGGGGTGGACAATTTCATTAACACCATTGCCAAAGAGGTGCCCGGGAGCAGGGAGTCCTTAACCCGCTACATGGAAACCTGCCGGGAAGTTGCCCGGGCACTCAGTTTTATCGGCGGTTCCAAAGGACCGCCGGATCTGAATTACCTGCAGGAAAACTATCCTTCTTTTATAACTACGGCCGGCTACACGGTCGAAGAAGTAACCGACAAGTTCAACCTTCCGCCGAAAGCACTGCAGATGGTTTATCCATACTGGTGCTACCTTGGAGTGCCGGTGAACAGGCTTAGTTTTACAATTTTCGCTGTAATGCTTTACAGCTATATCAGTAAAGGGGCCTATATACCCAGGTACAACTCGCATGGGCTTTCGGCGGCTATGGACAAAAGAATCCGTGAGCTTGGTTCACATACACTCTACAACACACGCGTAGAGCAAATTACGGTTGAAAAAGGCAGGGTGACCGGGGTGCGGACTCGCCGGGGAGAACAGTTCAAAGCCCCCTGTGTTGTGGCCAACATATCTCCGCACCTGGTCTACGGCAGTTTGATTCATCCGCGGGAGGAAGTGCCGGTAGAGACAAAAAAATTGACCGTCTCCAGAAAACTGGGCACCAGCGCCTTTGTCGTCTATTTGGGATTGAACTGTCCCCCGGAAGAGCTGGGCCTTGAAAGTTACAGCTATTTTATCGGGCCGGGACTTAATACTGAAGATGCCTACAAGAACTTTTTCAGCCTGGAAGCACAGGATATGCAGGCCGTGGTATGCCTTAACAACGCCAACCCGGATTGTTCGCCACCGGGCACCACCGTTCTGTCAAGCACGACCCTGGTCGGACCTGAAGTATGGAAAGATGTAAGCGCAGAAGAGTACTTTACAGTTAAAACGGCAATTGCCGAAGGGATGATCGATAAGCTTGGTCACTATCTCGACATCCCAATCCGTCGGCATATCGAAGAAATTGAAGCGGCCACGCCCCAAACATTTGCCCGCTATACCGGGGCCCATAAAGGGGCCATGTACGGCTACGAACAGGACACCTGGGACTCTGTCGTGGCCCGAGCTATGGCCGGGCCAACCGAAAAACACATTGAAGGCCTTGAGTTTGCGGGAGGATTCGCCGCCATGGGCCACGGTTACGCCCCCTCGATGCTCTCGGGACGCGGCGCCGCCGGTGCTGTTTTAAGAATGCTAAGAAATAGTAAAAACCTGAACCGGCCGGAAAATGGCGAAGGGGGGCGAGTGTAATGGAAATTCGAGGGTTTAATGAAGATATGGCTAAAATGTTCGAACTGACCGCGCTCCGGACGGAGAAAGCAAGCAGGGCACCGGAAGAAATAAACACGGCCGACCCGATTAAAGATCTGGTGGAAAGGCTTCATCCACCCGGGATCGAAATGATCGTTACAGACATTATCGAAGAATCGGCAAATGCAAAAACTTATCGTTTAAAATCAGCGGCTGACACCGCCCTGCCCTTTTTCAGGGCCGGACAATATATTAGCATAAAAGCCAGGGTGGACGGGGTTAAGGTAACCCGCCCTTATTCAATATCATCCGCACCTTCCGATTCCGGTTCTTTTTATGAGCTGACAATCAGCTATAAAGAAAACGGGTTTTTATCCGGGCATATCTTTGACAACTGGGAAAAGGGAACAAAAGTTTCGGCAACCGGCCCGCACGGCAGTTTTTATCACGATCGCCTGCGTGACAGCGATCACGTAGTGGCCCTGGTTGGAGGGGACAGTATTACCCCGGTTCGCTCCATGGCCAGGGAAATCGCAAGCGGCGGGGCCTGCTTCAAGCTCAGCATTATTTACGGCAGTTGTTACAGCAGTGAAATAATTTTCAAAAATGAACTTGAAGAACTGGCCGAGAAAAATCCCGGGAAAATAAGCGTCTGCCACGTAATCAGTGAGCCGGACGAAGGCTGGGAGGGGCGCAGGGGTTTTATTGACACGGCCCTGATCAGGGAGGTTGTCGGGGATCCGGAAGGTAAAAGCTTTTTTATCTGCGGTCCGCCGGAGATGCATACGTTTTGTGCCCGGCAGCTTGAGCAAATGGGCATCCCCCGCCGGATGGTCAGGACCGAGATACTGGGGGCCCCGGAAGACATTTCTGCGGAACCGGGGTATCCTGGAGAGCTTGAAGAAAAACAGCTTGTTATCAGGGTTCACCGCCGGGGCCTCTCAAGGGAAATACCGGCTAACAGCGGCGAACCTGTCCTGGTCGCCTTTGAAAGGGCGGGGCTTGCTCCCGAGTCGCAGTGCCGCAACGGTGCGTGCGGCTTTTGTCGCTCCCAGCTGTTAAAAGGGCGGATCTACCAAAGGCAGGGTTCGGACGGCAGGCGGGCCGCCGATAAAGTGCTCGGTTATTTTCATCCCTGTTCGGCTTACCCGCTCAGCGACCTGGAGCTGGTTATTCCGTAAAAAAAGATTGATAAATCAAGCTTGTGCACAGCTTATTTTATAGCCCCGGACTGCCGGAACGGGCAAAAAGCCGGGGCTTTTTATGTCCCGTAATCCCGGGGGTACGGTCAACTTTTTGCCAATTTCGGCAGGGAACGCAGGCCGATCAGCGAATATTAATATTTGGCGGTATATAAGGTATTATTATAGTGTAATCATAACAGGAGGTGGATTGGCTTGACAGGCCATAACGAATACGCAAAAGAACGAAATGTCACTTACAAACCCGCCGGTGTCGGAAAAATATTTACCGATCCCGATGCGGATCGGGCAAGGGAATATTTCCGGGATATAAAGCCTCGTAAAATGGTGGAAAAAGTTACTACTGTAGATCAGGCTGTTTCCAGCCTGATTAACACCGGTGACTATATCGGTGTGGGCGGTTTTGGCGCAAACCGGATCCCAACAGCGATACTGCATGAAATTGTTCGTCAGAGGTTAAATAATTTGGGCCTGGCCGGGCATACCGCCACCCACGATTTTCAAATCCTGGTGGCCGGCGGTTGTATTAACCGCTGTGATATCGCCTATATTGTCGGTTTGGAAGCGCGCGGTTTATCCAAAGCCGCCCGCAAAGCGGTGGAAAGCGGTTCCATTGAAATAACAGAATGGACAAACGCCGCCCTAACGTGGCGCTATAAAGCGGCGGCCATGGGGGTTTCTTTCATGCCGGTACGCTGCATGCTGGGTACCGATACAGAAAAATACAGCGCCGCCATAAAGATGGAATGCCCTTTTACCGGTTCAAAATACCTGGCTGTTCCGGCCCTCTACCCTGATGTGGGCATAATCCATGTCCACCGGGCCGATGTTTACGGCAACTGCCAGATCGACGGTATTATGGTTGCTGACGTGGATCTGGCCCGCGCCTCCAAGCGCCTGATCGTGACCACCGAAAGGTTGATACCCAATGAAAGAATTCGCCGTGACCCGGCAAAAACCGTGATTCCTTACTACCTGGTCGATGCTGTCATAGAGGTGCCGTTCGGCAGTTATCCGGGGAACATGGCTTATGAATATTTCAGCGATGAAGAGCACCTGCGCCACTGGCTTAAAGCCGAACAGGACCCGGAAGATATGTCCGCCTTTCTCGAAAAACACATCTACGGCGTGAAAGATTTTAACGGTTACCTGGATACAATCGGCGGAATGGCCCGCCTGCAGGAACTGCGCTGCCAGGAGACCCTGGTGGAAAAATAATAAGAACAGTATTTATTATAAAGGAGGTTCTAACCGGTGGAATATAACAACATGGAACTGATGATCAGCCTCGC
>PUMC01000044.1 GCA_003552425.1 Candidatus Acetothermia bacterium
CCTGGGAACCGAGGAAGCCAGCCGGTTGGCGACCCTGGGTGCAGCCACGATCTCCCCTCTGGGCGTGGCGCTTGCCCTTACCCTGCTCGAAGGGCACCGGCAGGCAGAGGTCAGCCGGTGGGGCCGGATCACGACAACGGTCAGGAGGTTGGCCGTCAACCCCTTGATCCTGTCGATCGCGTTGGGGTTCGCGTTCTCCCTGGGCGGATGGAGCCTGCCCCGACCCCTGGGCCGAGCGTTCTCCCTCCTGGCCGCGAGCACCGCCCCCGTGGCCGTGTTCTCCCTGGGGGCCCACCTCTGGGGGAAGGGGGTTTCGCGCTTGCGCTGGACCGTGCCCCTTGGCGTGGCCCGGTTGGGGCTTCTGCCGGCGGTAAGCTTGCTTGTGGCGTGGGCACTGGGTCTGTCTTGTCTGGAGCGTACCGTCCTCGTGTTGCTCAACGCCAGCCCAGTGGCCGTGAACATGGTCGTTCTCAGCCACCGTTACGGTTTTCGTACACAGGAAGTCGGTTCACTGGCCTTGCTTACGTCAACGGGGTCGATCCTCACGATGGTTCTTTGGCTGTGGGTCATTGGAGGGTGCCTCCGTTAAGGAGCCTGCTGACCATGATGGACGCCAAGCTTGTTGGATTGCTGTACGTTGTGGCACCCAGGGCTTGAGTACGTGGCGGGGGAGCGGGCGGGGTGTTCCGGCGCTACCGGTGTCGACGGATCGTGATGGGATCTTCCAAGGCGTTGTGGTATGGTCTGTACGGAGGTGGCCGATTGAGACTCCGTGAGGTGGCTGCATTGACCGATGCTGAACCTGTCACCTGCCAAGAGCAGCTGGAACTTGTGCTCACGCGCGGATGCGGGGCGGACCTGCTCTCCGATGTGCTCGCGCTTGTGGAGGACGTGGGGGTGCTGTTGATCACCGGGACCGTGGGGCTCCAGACGGTACAGGTGGCACAGATCCTCCAGCTGGGTGCGATTCTGTTCGTGCGGGGAAAGTGTCCCAGCGAGGAGGTGCGTGCCTTCGCGAACCGGGCGGGTGTTCCGCTTCTTACCACGGAGCTCAGCATGTTCGAGGCGTGCGGGATCCTGTACGGTGCGGGCCTGAAAGCCGCACAACTGGCCTTCCATCCGCGGACGTCTCCTGAGACGCAGTGGTCGGGCACGTAGCCTGATCAGCGCGTTCTTGCTCCAGTCTAACCTGTTGCTGGTGTACGCAAGCGGTGGTTCTGTACTCCGGGGGTGCTCGCTTGCGTCCGGTTCTTGTTGGGCGTACCGGGCACCCCTCGGGCCAGAAGCGCGTAACGCCCGATCGAGTGTAGGCCGCGATTGTCCGCGTTGGCGAGCGGGAGTACCATAGCTGCTCGATGTATGTCATCATTGTGGGGGCTGGTGGTATAGGGTCGGCACTCGTCGATCTGGCGCTGCGTGATCGGCATGACGTGGCGGTGGTGGAGCGGGATCCACGAAAAGCCGAGAGCGTGACCCGACGGTACGACGTGCTCGTGATCAACGCCGATGCGGCGTTCACCGAGGTCATCCGTCAGGCGGGGGGTGACCGTGCTGATGCGCTGATCACAACCACGCACGACGACGCGACGAACCTGATGGTCATCGCCGCGGCAGCCGATCTGGGTGTCCCATCGATTGTGTCCGTGGTCAACGTCAAAGCGCACGTCGACCTCTTCCGCCGCTTGGGCGCACACGTCATGGAGAATCCTGATGTGATCGTTGCCGAATCCCTGTACAACGCTGCCCGGCGGAGGAAGCTTACCGATTTGGTCACCATGGCCGGCGGTGCCCAGATGTTCAAGATGACGGTCACCCGCGACTCCCCGCTTCTGGGAAAGTCGCTGCGTGAATGTGGTGTGCAGGGCCTTATCCCCACGGGGATCCTGTTCGCCGCTTTGGAGCGCGAGGGCGAGATGCTGATTCCTTCGGGTACCACGATCCTGCGGGAGGGAGATGTGGTCACCGTTTACTCCAAGGAACACGTGACCGACGACTTCATCGAGGGCCTTGCGGGCTGAACGCTTGCTGTGGGGAGAGCTCCAGGTCGTCCTGCGGGCGCTGGGGTACCTCGTGACGATGATCGGCCTGATGACCGCGTTGTCCTTGGTCATCGTTGCCTGGTTCGGCGAGTGGGAAGCCCTTCTGCCGTTTGCCCTGACCTCTGTTGTGTCGCTGCTGCTCGGTGCCGCCCTCTATTTCCCCTGCCGCCGAGCTGAGGACGCGAGTCTGCAACACGCGCTCGTTGTGGCGGCGGTGGGGTGGCTTCTTGTGGCACTGCTCGGTGCGTTGCCCTTCTACTTGGTCTCGGTGTGGCGCACGGCCGGTCCCCCTCTTCCGTACGCCGACTTCACGGCGGCCTTCTTCGAGTCCGTGTCCGGATTTACCAGCACGGGGCTCACGATGGCCACGCGGCCCGATCTTCTCCCCCGTTCGCTTCAGTGGTGGCGCTCGTTCACCGAGTGGGTGGGAGGTGTCGGGGTCATCGTGCTCATGCTTTCGCTCATCGCGGGTGTGGGGCGGTCGACGATGACTCTGTACCTCGCTGAAGCGCGTGAAGAGAAGATCCATCCGTCGGTTGTGTCGACGGTACGGACCATCTGGTGGATCTTCCTTCTGTTCACGGGCGTGAGCATTCTCGCGCTGTGGGCGGGGGGGATGCCCCCGTGGGAAGCGGTCAATCACGGGATGACGGCCATCGCCACGGGAGGGTTCACCTTATGGCCTGACTCCATCGGACACTACAACGCGCCGCTTCTGGAAGTGTTGCTCTTGGTGATCATGGTTGCCGGCTCCGTGAGCTTCGCCGTGCACTACCGGGCGACCCGCCAGGGGATGTCCGTGTATGTTCGTGATGTCCAGACCAAGTGGTTCCTCGGGTTCCTCGTGCTCGGTGCGGTGCTGGTGAGCCTGGAGGGGATCGTGCGGCTTCCCGTTGGGGTAGCCCTGCGCCACGGTACGTTTCAGTTCTTCTCCGCTATGACCTGCACCGGTTTCCAGTCGGCACCGCTGGCAGGCTGGTCCGACGCTGCGAAGCTGATGTTGGCTGTGGGGATGGTTGTCGGCGGTGCCGCGGGATCCACCACGGGGGGCATCAAGGTGATGCGCTACGTGCTCCTGTTGAAGGGGGCAGGATGGAAGCTTCGCAAGGCCTTACAGCCCCCGGACGCCATTGTCCCGTTCAGGGTAGGAGGGAGGGTGTTCCCCGAGGCTGAGGCGTGGAGGCGTCTCGAGGAGGCCACCACCATCGCCTTCTTGTGGCTGGCGTTCCTCCTCTTCGGAATCCTTGCCTTGGCCATGTTGATGGGACCCGAGTATCGGCTGGCGGATGTGCTGTTCGAGGTTGCCTCAGCGCAGGGGAACGTCGGGTTGTCCACGGGGATCACCCAACCTGACATGCCGACGTTGGCCAAGTTGGTCCTCTGCTTCAGCATGTGGGTGGGGCGCTTGGAGATCATCCCCGTGCTGATCTTCGTCCGTAGCCTGCTCCGTGGGATTCGCTGATCCGCTACTCGTGGCGCACGCGGGCCAGGAACCTGCGACAGGACTGGACGCTGCGACAGGAGATCCCCACGGCCAATGCGGCGAGGATCCAGTTGAACAGACACCCCGTAGCTCCCAAGGCGAGGGACGTGAGGCCCACGAGCAGCGCCGCGCTCACCACGAGCCCCACCGCAGCCACACCGAGGCCGACGGCCGGCAGCAGAAGCAGCAACGCAAAGAATGCCAGCAGGGCAGGCATACTAGACAGTGCGCACGAGTTCGTCGATCGGCCTGCGCTCCCCGTCGGATGGTTCCTGGGCAGGGTAGCCCACGGGTAGAAGGAGCATCAGCTCTTCGTCCTCGCTTGCACCCAGGAGCCTCTCCAATTCCGGATCGCGGGTCTTGCCGATCCAGCAAGCTCCTAGGCCTAGCGCGTGCGCCGCAAGCAGGAGGTTCTGCGCGCAGGCACCGATCCCTTGTGCGTCCTTGAGCTCGTCGTACCCCGAGGGGATGTGCTTCAGCACGGCGATCGTCACGGGTGCTGTAGCGATCATGTCCCGCTGCGGCACGAGCTTACCGAGTTCCTGCCGTCTGTCAGGTGAGTTCACCACCACAAACCGCCAGGGTTGCGTGTTCTTCCCCGAAGGAGCCCAGCGTCCTGCCTCGAGGATACGTTCGATCTTCTCGGGCTCCACCGGTTCCGTGCGAAAGGCGCGCACAGTACGTCGTTCGCGAATGCTCTGTAGCAGCGCGTTGTCCATGGCTCACCTCCAGAAACCCATTATAGCGTGCCCAGCTATTCCTCCTGCCAGCGCTGGGCCAGAGCGTCCAGGTGAGCTTCGGTGACCGTGAGGCCTGTGTGCGGCATCTCTTGCCCGCGGAGGGACACGGCCCAACGCAGCCGATCGTAGGTGATCGCCCCCGGCGTGGTGAAGTCGACCTTGTTCTCCCAGACGTCCCAGTGTGTGGTCACGACGTCGATGGGCAGACGGTCCTCCACGAGGATCGTGGTGTAGGC
>PUMC01000125.1 GCA_003552425.1 Candidatus Acetothermia bacterium
CACCATCGCATCGTAGATGCGATGGTGCATGAGCTGACCCCGGTTGTACGGTTTGCTCTACCGACGTTTCATCGCTTCGCGGGCACGACGGGCGTCGTCCTCCTCGATCAGCTTGCGGCGCTTGTCGAACTTCGTGCGTCCCTTAGCCACCGCAAGTTCGAGCTTGGCGTAACCACGCGGGCTGAAGTACAGGGAAAGCGGTACCAGGGTGAACCCGGCACGGGCGGTAAGCCCCAGAAGGCGGTCGACCTCCTTGTGGTGCAAGAGCAGCTTGCGTGGCCGACCGGGTTCGTGTCCGTGGAAGGAGCTGGGGGCATACGGGGCGATGTGCATCCCGTGCAGCCACACCTCGCCGTTCTCCACTTTGGCGTAGGCCTCGTCGAGAGAGACGCGCCCCGCACGCATCGACTTCACCTCGGAGCCCGATAGCACAAGGCCAGCCTCGTAGGTCTCCTCGACGGCGTAGTCCCGCCGCGCCCGGCGGTTGTTGGCCACAACCCTTCGTCCTGCCATGACCCCAGGAGGCTAACCGAAAGGCGTGGCAGAACCCAGGGCGTTGGGCGGTTGCTGCCCGGCGCAGGTGCATGTTCGTTGGGTAGCTTCCCGAGCCACCGCTGCAAGCAGCTGCCCCAGGGCCGCTGCTCGTTCGGCCATTACCGCGTTGACGTCATGTCCTTCCACGGGAAGGTTGCCTCGAACGTCGAGGTCGGTGACCACAGCGCAGGTCGCGTAACACATTCCGAGCTCCCGTGCCAGCACCACTTCCGGAACGAGGGTCATGCTGAGGAGTTCTGCATGGAGGATGTCGCGGTATAGGCGAGATTCGGCGCGCGTTGAGAACCGGGGGCCCTCAAAGCACAGGCATGTTGCCCGTTCGTGAACGCGCTCGCCAAGCTCGGTGGCTTTGCGCCCGAGAAGTGCCCGAAGCCGGGGGCAGAAGGGGTCGGCCAGCGATGTGTGGACGACCACGGGGCCGTCGAAGAAGGTGGTTTGCCTGTTGTGGGTCCAGTCGATGAACTGATCGGGAAGCGCCAGGTCCCCCACCGCATGGGCGTCAGAAAGGCCACCCATCGCTGAGACGGCTACCACGGATGTCACGCCCAATTCCCGTAGGGCCCACATGTTCGCCCGGTAGGGAACGCAGTGCGGGGGGAAGGTGTGGCAATCGCCGTGGCGGGGCAGGAACGCGGTGCGTTGCCCCTCCAGCAACCCCACGGTCAGCCCCGGAGCGTGGCTCCCGTAGGGGGTATGCACGGTGAGCGGGGTTGGCTCCTGAAGGAGCCCCATACGGTAGAGTCCCGAGCCTCCAATGATGGCCCAGTTGGCATTCGGTTGATCTGGCATGGCGAGAGTATAGATGCCCTGTGCTTTGTTGGTCAACCGATCTTCGGGCGCCCGGCTCCTTGCCCGGACGTGAACATACGGAGGAGGTCTGTAAGTTGAACGACAAGGAACGTTACCCGTATACTGTGCGCACTATGGCCGTCGCTCAGCTTCCCGGACTCCGTGTTTCCCCTGGGGATTTCCCGCGCTATGTACTCCTGCCAGGCGACCCAGAGCGTGCCGCACGCATCGCAGCGCGCCTTGAAGGGTCGGTCGCGCTCGCGCGCAACCGCGAGTTTCACAGCTACCGGGGTACCTACGAGGGTGTCGATGTAGGTGTGGTATCAACCGGCGTGGGTGCGCCTGGAGCTGCGCTGTGCTGTGAAGAGGCAATCCGCGCTGGCGCGCGCGTGTTGCTGCGCGTGGGAACTGCGGGATCCCTCCAAGACACTGTTGGAGACGGTGACCTCGTGGTTGCTACGGGAGCGGCACGTTGTGAGGGGACGACACCATGGATGGTTCCTTCGGAGTGGCCAGCGGTGGCAGAACATGGGGTTGTCCAGGCATTGTGGGAAGCTGCTGAGGAGGTTGGTGGCCCGCGGCACATGGGCGTTGTCGTAACGCTGGATCTGTTCTACCGAGGTGTGCTTGATCTCGGGCTCGATGTGTGGTCGCGTGCAGGTGCTCTTGCCGTGGAGATGGAGTGTGCGGCCCTGTTCTGCGTGGCGGGTTTGCGCGGGGTGCGCGCGGGCGCGATCCTTGCGGTGGACGGCAGTGCGCGCCAGGCAAGCGCCGGTGCATACGATCCTCACCGTGAAGTGGTTCAGGAAGCGGTTGAGCGTGAGATCTCCGCCGCGTTGCGCGCGGTGGTGTTGTTGTCGGGGCGGGAGCCCCGGAGGGGGTGATCAGGTCGACGGAGCGTTTGTGCTGCGTGGAAGGCTTGATGGCCGAGGTTCGTTTGGCGAAAAAGGAGGTAGTGGACGATGCGTAGAGCATTGGTGTTGTTGGTGGCAGTCGTAGCATTGGGAGCCTGGATGGGCTTTGGAGCAGAGCACCCGAAGATCGGTCTGGTCTTGGCAACGGGTGGGCTGGGTGACCGGTCGTTCAACGACCAGGGATTCTGGGGTGCCGAGCGGGCAGCTGAGGAGATCGCTGCCGAGTACGGTGTCAGTGTTGATGACGTACTCGATTATGTCGAGCCCCGCTCGATCGCCGACTACGAGAGCTTCTACAGGGAGTTCTCTCGTGCTGGTGAGTACGATGTGATTATCGGTATCGGGTTCGACCACGCACCCATTCTTGAGGAAGTGGCGCCCGACTACCCGGACCAGAAGTTCGTGGTCATCGATGCGGTGGCGGCTGTCGACAACGTGGCGTCCATCGTGTTCAGGGACCAGGAGACGGCGTTCCTGTGCGGCGTGGTGGCCGGGATGCTGAGCGAGACCCGGAAGGGTGGCGTGCTTGGCGGGATGGATATTCCGCTCATCCGCCGGTTCGTGGACGGCTTCACGCAGGGTATGAAGTGGGTCGACGCAGAGGCTGAGGTTTCGGTGCGCTTCGTCGGCGACTGGGGGAACCCCACCCTTGGTAAGGAACTCTCCCTGGAGCTCTACCGTGGTAACGCGGACATCATCTACGGCGCTGCCGGTGCATCCCACCTCGGAACCTTTGCTGCCGCCGAAGAGCGCGACGGCTGGTGGGCCATCGGTACGGACGTTGACCAGGCGTGGTCCGCTCCCGAGCATGCCGACATCATCATCGCTTCTGGTCTCAAGCGTGTGGACCTGGCGGTCTACACGGAGGTCATGAAGGTGATCGACGGTACCTGGGACGCCGGTGTCATCGAGTACGGGATGGCGACGGAAGAGGGCATCGGTACAGGGATCGCGTTTGGCCCCTGGGACGTCAGCGATTACATCGAGGCTAGCTACTCGACCGTGGCGTTGCCCAACAACGTTGTGAAGGACATCCTGGCCAAGCTGAGCGAGGCCGTGGAGGGTATCCGCGACGGTTCGATCGTCATCGAGACCGAGTAGTTAAGAGCACAACGATGAACAAGGGGGAGCGATCGATGCCTGCTCAGGCTGTACGCATGGAGGGGATCGTCAAGCGGTTCCCTGGTGTGGTGGCCAACGCGGGCATCGACCTCACCCTGAACTACGGTGAAGTGCACGGGCTTCTCGGCGAGAACGGCGCCGGGAAGTCCGTGCTCATGTCTGTGTTGTACGGTCTCTATCGTCCAACCGAAGGGCAGATCTACCTCAACGATCGTCCCGTTTCCATCGATAGCCCTGCGGTGGCCATTCGCTCCGGAATCGGTATGGTGCACCAGCACTTCATGCTCGTGCCGCGGCTTACCGTTGCGGAGAACATGGTCGTCGGATGGGAAGCGGTCCGCGGAAAAGCGTTCCTCGACCGTCCCCGCATTCGCCAGCGGATCGAAGAGCTCTCCGAGCAGTATGGTCTCGGGGTGGATGCGACGGCCGTTGTCGAGGAGCTCTCCGTGGGCGAGCAGCAACGGGTGGAGATCGTGAAGGCTCTATACAGGGGTGCAGAGGTCCTGATTCTGGACGAGCCTACGGCCACGCTTCCCGAGCAGGAGGTCGAGGCCCTGTTCAGCACCATCAGGGCGCTTCGGGATGAGGGAAAGGCTGTCGTGTTCATCACCCACAAGCTCAGAGAGGCGCTCACCATTTGCGACCAGGTCACGGTCCTTCGCAAGGGCGAGAAGGTTGGTACGGTGCCCGCTTCAGAGGCCACCGAGCGGCAGCTTGCGGAGATGATGGTGGGGCGCGATGTGGTGTTCGAGGTACAGCGGGAGAGGCTGCAGAGCGAGGGCCGTCCGTTGCTACGGCTCGCCGGTCTGAGCGCGGTGGACGATCGGGGCGTTCGCGCGGTCGACGAGGTGGACCTCACGGTACACGACCACGAGATCGTGGGGGTGGCCGGCGTTCAGGGCAACGGCCAGACCGAGCTTGTGGAGACGATCTGCGGACTTCGAAAGCCGCGCCAGGGTCGGGTGGAGGTAGACGGGGAGGATCTGACCGGGCGTTCGCCTCGCGACATGGCGCGAAAGGGTCTCGTCCACATCCCGGAGGATCGCCATCGACGCGGCTTGGTGCTCTCGTTCAGCGTTGCCGAGAACGCGATC
>PUMC01000004.1 GCA_003552425.1 Candidatus Acetothermia bacterium
GGGGGGAGGTCCTGGTCGTCGCGTTGTTCCGGGCGGAGTTCCGCTGATGGGGGCCGCTCCAGCGTGGCTGTTGGGATGATGTCCCGGCCGCTCTGGGCGTTGAACAGCTGTGCCACGGCGTAGACGTCGCGCTTAAGCAGGTCTCCGATTGGGGCCAGAGCACCCACGCTGTCGCCGTAAAGGGTGTTGTACCCAACGGCGATTTCCGCTTTGTTGGCTGGGCACAAGGGGACGCGGTCGGTGGCGTTGCTCAGTGCCATGAGCAGGAGGCCACGCACCCTCGCCTGCAGGTTCTCCGCCACCAGGCCCTCCACGGCCGCGTGGCCGCGCAGCGTCTCTCCGAGTTGGTCAAGGACTGGTTGGATGGGGATTTCCTGGAGCTGTATGTCCAGTGCCTTGGTAAGCGCGATGGCCTGCTCACGCGATTCGGGGGCGGTGTGAGGACCGGGCATGAACACGGTGGAGACACGTTCCGGGCCCAAGGCTTCCTGAGCCAAGGCAGCGACGAGCGCGGAATCCACGCCACCGGATACGGCCACCCAAACGCCGTCCAGCCCGTTTTTGTTAACATAATCGCGGATCCCGAGCACAAGCGCTTTTCGCAGCCCCTCAACCGCCATCGGTGCAGGGGGGTTCACAGGTGGGCCCGCCAGGTCGAAGGTGTGTACGCCCGAGGTAAACGGTGGTGCTGCCATGACGAACGCGCCATCCGGTCGCACGGCGAAGCTGCCGCCGTCGAACACGAGCTCGTCCTGTCCGCCGGCCATGTTCGTATAGAGCACCGTGGCACCAGCGGTTCTCGCCCATCGCTCGGCCAAGGAGCGTCGCAAGGTGGCTTTGCCCTGATAATAGGGAGAAGCGGAGACGTTGATGATGAGGTCCACCCCGGCCTCCGCTTGTGCACCGAGCATGCCGCCCTCGTACCACAGATCCTCACATACGGAGAGCCCCAGCCGTAGGTCGTGCCAAGGAAGGATCTCCACGCGGTGTCCGGGGGTGAAGTATCGCTGTTCCTCGAACACGTCGAAGGAAGGGAGATGGTGCTTGATCTGCTTCCCCACAACGGTACCGTCATCGGCCAGCAGGACGGCATTGTACAGGATCTGGCCGGCACCAAAGGAGGTCGATGAAGGATCCACCATGTTGGAAGGGCCGTGCCCTGCCCGAACCGCATGGCCCAGCACGACCCCCATCCCCCGTGACGCGTCCAGCAGTTGCTCGAGCGCCCGATCGGCATCGTCCAGGAACCCCGGGGTGTGGAGGAGATCTCCGGGAGGGTAGCCCAGCAGGGCCAACTCGGGGAACACGACCAGCTTGGCCCCAGCCTGGCGCGCCTCATGGATCGCCTTCTGTGCTTGTGCAAGATTGCCGTGGAAATCACCCACGGTGGGGTTGGTCTGGGCCACGGTGATCAGCACGGTTGCGCACCCCGGGGTGCGTCGTGCTGCTCGGCGGACGAACGGTCGCTAGGTGAGCACATGGTGTTCCTGTAGATAACGGGGGGTGGTTGGTTTGTCAACCCTAAGCTAACTAGAATCTGGAAGGTGATGGAGTTGCTGAGACAGGTCTTGTTCTGGATTCTAGTGACGCTTGCCGCGGGCTTCGTGGGTTATGTGGGGCGTTATGGGGCGGAGTGGCTGCTCAAGCGACGGCGGATGAAGAAGGATGAGGCCATGAGCAAGGAGCAGGCGAAGGTGGAGAAGAAGCGCCTTAAGGCTGCGGAGAAGGCTGAGAAGAAGCGGTCGAAGGATGCTTCATAGCGTGGCGGTGCTGCCAGGGGCGGGTGTGCGACACGTTCGGCTCTGGTTGTTTCCTAGAAATGTCCCATGTACCGGAGGGCATCGAACAGCTCGTCGATAGCTGTTTCACCGCGCCCTTCTTCGATAGCCCGGCGGATGCAGTGGCGGGTGTGGGAGTGCGCCAGGACGCGGGCAGCTCGACCCAGGATGCCCTGTACTGCGGCCACCTGTTTGAGGATGTCCACACAATAGCGATCGTCCTCCACCATGCGGCGGATGCCGGACAGATGTCCCTCGGCAGTCCGCAGCTGACGGATGAGCTGCGTCCGAAGCTCAGGTTCGTCCTTGAGGCTACCGATGCGTTCCAAGAGCCACCCCTTTCCCATCCCCCGTGGGGGTGGGACAGAGTGTAATCGGCGCTGCCTCACCCACAAGGCAAGAGGGTGCGCCGCTCGGGCATGGCCGCGTACCATGCTCGTATGGCGGATGCACTCGCGGGGCTCAACAGGGAACAACGGGAGGCCGTAGCCCACGCCCAGGGTCCGGCGTTGGTGCTTGCCGGGGTGGGTACGGGCAAGACGACGGTGATCGCACGCCGGATTGCCTTCCTCATCTCGGAGGGTCTGGTGCAGCGGCCCAGTCAGCTCCTCGTGTTCACGTTCTCCCGTTGGGCTGCGGAGGAGATGCTGGACCGAGCGTTCCACTGGGTGGGTTACGGTGCGCTTGATGCGTGGGTGGCTACGTTCCATTCGGTGTGCGAGCGGTTGCTCAGAGAGAACGCACCGCTTGTAGGGTTGCCGCCCGACTTCTCTGTGTTGGACGAGTGGGACCAGCGGTTGTTCGTGCTCGACCACCTGTGGGATCTGCCATGGGGACGGCTGCGGCCGAGGGTTGGCCGTCAGCCGTTGCGCATGGTAGGCCCGGTGCTGTCCCTTGTGGGGCGGGCCAAGGACGAGGCCTTGACGCCCGAGGCCTATGGCGACTGGGCAGCGCGCTACCGAGGCCCCGAGGACGACATGGTGCTCCATCGGGAGCTGGCCCAGGTCTATGGGGCTTACCAAGAGCTTCTGGCCAAAGAGGGGCTCGTGGATTTTGGGGACCTGATCATCCATGCTGTGCGGCTTCTCGAGGAGAACCCGAGCGTTCTGGCCGGTTATCATCAGCGGTTCCCTTACCTCCTGGCCGACGAGTTCCAGGATACGAGCAGGGCGCAGTTCCGCCTTGTGCAGTTGCTCGGGGCACATCGCAACGTCACCGCGGTAGGAGACGACGACCAGGCGATCTATGGTTTTCGAGGTGTGCCTTGGGACAACCTGCGCGCGTTCCTCGTGTCGTTCCCCGAGTCGCGCGTGGTGGTGTTGACGGAGAACTACCGCTCAACGCAGGAGATCCTGGACACGGCAGGGTCCCTCATCGGGCACAATCAGTACCGGTTGGAGGCGCTCTCCCAGCGGGGGGAGCTTGAGGTGAAGGTCACCAAGCAACTTCGCGCTGCGTCGTCCCTTCCTCAAGGCCCCGACCCGCTGCACCGGCACTTCCCGACCGTTGTTGAGGAGGCGGAGTTCCTGGCCCGTGAGGCAGGGCGTCTCGCGTCAGAGGGTGTTCCGTACCACGCTATGGCGGTCCTCTACCGGAACCGGTATCGTCCTGACCCCTACATGCGTGCGCTTTCCGAACAGGGTGTGCCCTGGGTGTTGGGAGGCCGCTCGGGTGAGGGCTTGTTCGATCAGGAAGACGTGAAGCTCATCCTGTCGTTCCTTCGTCAGGTGGCCGACCCTGCGGACGACCGAGCGTTCCATCACCTTGCGGGTTCCGAGCTGTACGATGTACCTGCGGAGGATCTGGCACGCCTGACCTCGGATGCGCACCGCCGCCATCGGCCGCTCGGGGCGCTCGTTCGTGCGGCGCTTGAGAAGGGCACATGCTCGCCGGATGGCCAGGCGCGCTTGGAGAAGTTGCTTGGGGATCTCACGGAGAGTCGCCGAAGCAGCCGGAGGCTCACCTCAGGGCAACTCCTCTATGAGTTCTTGACGGTGCGAACGGACCACCTGGAGCGCCTGACCGCTTCCACCGATTCCGGTACTGTGCGACGCCTGGAGCATGTGGCGCAGTTCTTCGAGCAGGTCGTGCGGCGCTTCGAGCAGGTTGCCCAGCACAACCGGGTTCCTTGGCTGGTCCGGTATCTGGAGAACCTCCTTGGGTTGGGTTACAACCCCCTGGTCGGGCAGGCGGAGCCGGGTACCGACGCTGTGCAGGTACTGACGTTTCACCAGGCCAAGGGGCTGGAGTACGATGCGGTGTTTCTGACCGGCCTCGCCGAGGATTTCTTTCCCGGCAGAGCGAGGCGACCGACGTTTTCGCTGCCCAGCGATCTGGTGGGTGAGGACCTGCCGTCGGATGTTGCCCACCTCGAGGAGCAGCGGCGGCTGTTCTACGTGGGGATGACGCGCGCCAAGCGTTGGCTCTACCTGCTCACTGCTGGGGACTACCGGGCCCCCGGAGAGACGCCGCGGAAGCGGGCAGCGAAGATCTCGAGGTTTGTGCTCGAAGCCGTAGGGCTGGATGCCCTTGCGGAGCAGGCGCCAGCCGTTCCGGCTGCGGTGCGCATTGCGCGCACGGCACGTGACCCGGGACGCGTGGAGGGTCCACCGAGAGGGGATGGCCCGCTCACACTGAGCCAC
>PUMC01000059.1 GCA_003552425.1 Candidatus Acetothermia bacterium
CGGATGGATCAATCTCGCGGACGGTTCTGTCTTCTGAGCCACTGTAAAGAAAGCCGTCAGACCCAAAAGCTACTGACCAAAGACCGCTTATATGCCCTTCAAATATTCCAACCTCCGTCATATCGGATGGATCAATCTTGCGGACGGTGCTGTCACCTGAGCCGCTAAACAACTGACCAAAACTTTCCTGCGTCACAAACGAAACCGTATCGCTCCACTCCGACACGCCAAGCGACTGACCCTCATGCCGCACCCGCACCTTGTATTCAGTTTCACCATCCTCAAGCTCGCCTGACGGAATGGTAATAGAAGTTCGGTTCGTCATTGTGCGACCGGACGACCACACCAATCTATCGCTTGTGTCGTATACTTCCCAGAAAGACGCAACGTGCGTGTCGGTGCCGTTGATTACATTGAACGCGCTGCTCTCGAATGTCGGGGTTTCGTCAATTTCCGTTTCACCCTCAAGCGGAGCGGTAATGCTCGGCGTTTCGATCTGCACGAAGCTTTCTTGCGTCGTGAAAGTGGAAGCATCTGACCAAGACGACAGGCCTAGATCATCGCCCTCATGCCGCACCTGCGTGGTGTAGACCGTCTGTCCGTCTTCCAGAACGCCCGCAGGCACATCAATGCTCGTCAAGTTGCTCGTCGTGCGCCCCGACGCCCACACCTCCGTTGAACCCTGAAAGATGCGCCAGTAGCTAGCAACGTGCGTACCAGTCCCACCCGTAACGCTGAAGGCACTGCTTTCAAGCGTCGGCGTTTCGGGAATGTCGGTTGCGTTATCCTCCGGCGCAGTGACAGTGGGCTGGTCAATGAACAGATTGCCAGTTGTAAACCCCTCAACGTCAGACCACGACGACACGTCGCCGCGCACGCTTACATCGCGGCATCGCCACAAAAAACCCTTGTCCGTGTCAAGCGCCGGGTCCACCGTCCAGCTATCCGCATCAATTTCGTTGGTTCGGATTGGGTCGGAAAAGTCACCGCCCGCCGTATCAACTTGGAACTCCCGATAATCGCGGTCATCAACCGAATAGACCGGCGCATATCCCGAAGCGACAAGCTCCGCCGCTGTTACAACGTCAGTCTGCCCGTCAATCGGACTGATCAGATCAGGTGCGCGGATAATTGGAAGCGTGGAAACCTCCGCCCAGTCTTCGTTGTCAAACGCAGGCTCGGAGCTTATGTTATCACGCAGCGCGCGCCATGCCGTATTGTCGTGCTTTACGATAGCGCCGCGCTCGTAATCCGTATTTGCGGACCACTCAGAAACGCCATGCTTTAGCAGGTGATTGATTTTCTGCTGCTGTTCGTTGTGCACCCAGTTCATAAGCGCAGACGGCGGCTGCTCTTGGAATAGCCATCCCTGCCGCTGCTTGCTTACGAATGGCGTCGAGGTCTCCCCCTCAGACGCCCAGACTTCCAAAAGCTCAGGATTGCCAATTTCTTTTGCCATTTACTGCCCCTCGAACAAGCGGGCAAAGCCCGCACCGTCAGCATTGAAGCCCGTATTCGGACCGCCGTCGAAGCCAAAGCCGCCCTCGCCCCCGGCGTAGGTGAAATACCGAGCCCTGATCCCCGCTGCGACCTTGAAAACTTCCAGCAGGATTTCCTGCTCCGCGTCATTCAGCGGGCCATAGAATTGCAGATCAATCGTCCCCAGCGCATCAAGGATCGAGACCGGCACCTGCAAGAGCAACTCCCCGAAGCGCTCAAGCTCCGGTATGCTCGACCCGCGCGTGTTCTGAAAGATGATAGCCCGCAGGAAAAGCCGATAGCTTTCGTCTCCCATCGGCGCATCCGGCGGCACGCCTTCCGCCATGATTGTCTCGCCGTCTTCCGACGACACCGTTAGCCCGTCTTCAGTGGTAAGCTCTGTCGGCTCGCTCTTGAGCGCACGCGGCCTCGGCGCGCCAACGATGGCCCCGATGCGGTCAAGCTGGATGCCTTCACTGGTAGCAATCGCAAGCCGCCCGTAAAGGCTTTCCATTGCCGCTCGCACATCCTCTGATGGTGCGTCCAAAAGCGACTTGAGAAGTGCCTGGAGCTTCTCGCTCTCGCGATACTGATCAAGAAGCCGGTTGTCGGTCCCGGCAATGCCCCAGCGCGTCACTGCTCTTCCACCGTTATGTTGCTCCCCAGAAAGCGAACCTTCTGGTCCGGGTCCACTGTTATATTCCCGGTTGCGCCATTGATCTCCAAGGCGTCAATCTGAACGCCGGGCACCTCGCACGTTATGATGCCCCACAGCCGACTGTAAATCACCGGCTCGCCGATCGTGAAGGTCTTATCCTTGAGCGCCTCGCGGATACGCGTATCAATGCGCTTCGGCGCGCCATCAAGAACGGTATAGATCACAACAATGTTCGGGTCGAAATACCGGGGGCGATCAAATCGGATTTGATAATCCCGCTCGCTCTCATCGCTGCGAATCAGCACCTCGGTATTGCCGCGCATGCCGATGCCGCCCGCGCGGGTGTTGTAGATTACTTCCCCAACATCATCGTCAGCCCCACCTTCGACAATCGCCCAGATGTGCTGGCGCGGCACGCCGATCTCGTCTGTGTCTGTGCCGGTGTTTTCGTAAACCTGCACATCCGTCACAAGCGGTGTCTGCCGCAGCCTCGCAGTGATTGCATCGAGGGTGTTCGTCGCAGTTATTTGGATCGATTGCTGACGCCGAGCGCGAAGCTCGCTGTCGGTTTCGCGGTTTGTGCCGGTAATTCCTTCATCGAGATTGCCGACGCGTCGCCACCCCGCCACCGGCGTTTCAATCTCCGTCAAGTCACCAGCCGGCAGAAGCTTCGCTCCGGTCTCGATTGCCAGCATCGGGACGTTGACGCCAAGCTCATCGAGCTCAAGCCGATCTCCGACCGACACATTGAGCACTTCGGTCACGAAATCCCCGACGCGGATCGTAACAAACTCCCCGTCAGCCTCTGCGCTCAGCCCGTTGCCGTCAATCTCGCTCGCCAGGCCTGCAGCGATATCCTCGGCGTCGTCTTCTGTCCCGGCGCTGTAGCTGTAATCATCGCCACGGATTGTGATCGTGTAAGTGCTGGCCGAAACTTCCGTGACTTCAACCTTCGCTTCGACTGCATCCTCAGCATTGATCCGCACCGTTTCGGTTGAGCGATACACGTCGCCTGTGCGCTCGTTACTCGCCTCGCGCCCGATCAGCAGGTTTGTATTGGGCCGCCCGTAGGCCTGCGCCGTCACCTGCGTGGGTGTGGCCGCAATGCGCCGAACGCCTGTCAGGGACGCTACATGGTCCAGAGAAACACCGGATGCGCTGTCGGGGTATTGCGACAGGTAAACGTCCTCTGCGAGCGCCCAAAGAAGCGCATGCAGTTCGGAATAGATGCCGACCTGCTGGCCCCAGATGCTTTCATCGCGCAGATCGATATCGCCGAAGCTGTCGCGCAGCTCCTCTTGAACGTCATCGCGAATTTCGGGCAGCCGCCGCGTCTTGAATCCTTCTGGCGTCACTCCGCTCATAGTGTCATTCCCATGTCCAGTGCGCCTTCTGCCGTCTGTGCCGTGAACCGAACCGAAAGCCGCCGTTGCGGGCCGTCGAACTCGAGCTCGAAGTCGGACACTTCCTCGACGCCCCCGGTCTCTTGGATCGTGGTGACAATCAGCCCTTCAACCACGTCGCGGTTCGGACGCTTGCGAAAAACCTCGTCAAACCACGGTATGCCTATCTGCGTATCGAGAAACCACTCGCCTTGAATGGTCAAAAGCCGTTGCTTGATGCGCTGCCGGACCAGATCAATCCCCGTTACTGTCGGCAGGTCATAATCGCCGGGCGTGATGTCGTGCGTTCGTCGGTCCAGAAAGATATCCACTACCATTCCTCCCGCAGACGCATGACCGCGCGGAAATCTGATGTTCCGGTTTGCGCGGCGGCTGCGTTGACCACGTATCCGCGTTCGTTGATCCACCGCCCGCTTATCGGATTGATCCGCGTCAGGAAGTCGCTGAACCTGCCCATCACTGCGGCCCCTGCGTTGTTGACCCGCCGCTTGAAACGCCGCCATGAACATGGTCGTTGCCGACGTTCGTGCCGTTGTGTGTGAGCCCACTGCTGTTAATGCTCACACTCCCGCTTGCATTAATGCTCACGCTGCCCCCGGTTTCGATGTTCACATTTCCGCCGCCCGTCAGCCGGAAAACACTGCCGGCATAGCTGATGACCACATCTTCGCCGTTGCTCGAGACGCCGCCCCCCTGCACGCCGGGAATAAAGAACCCGTCCGTGATGCTGTGCATGCGCTCGCTTTCAGGCATGGCGGTATCGCCATCGGCAACCCAGCCGCCGACATCCCGATCGCCAAACACCACAAGTCCGGTGTCGCCCGCGCTGATTGGATGGGTCA
>PUMC01000130.1 GCA_003552425.1 Candidatus Acetothermia bacterium
AAGCGAGCCCATAACCCCTACCTCATCAACGCCGGGTTCGATACAATCGATGAACCGATCCCGTGGCTTAAGAACAGGCGCCTGCGGTTCGTCTTCGGATGACGGACAGCAGCGTTAGCCCAACCCCTGAAACAATACAAGCGTAGCAATCCAGGCTAGCTTCCTGTAGAGCGTTGAGCTGCCTCAGACACTTGACGATCCGGTTCAAATTCGCAACGATTAGGGGCACCATCAGAGCCCACTTCATGGCGCCATGTACACCGCAACACACCACCCACTTCCCGCCCCCACGAAACGAGGCGGGCGCCCAGAGCGCCCGCCTCGTGGGTTTACCGGGTCTTGTGCGACCACCGTCAACCCCCGAGTATCGACGCGCACAGGCGATGGCGGCGGCGGATAAGGGTTGGCGAAGCCTGATCCGCGGTGTAAGCTCACCGTTGAGGTGAGAGGCATGGGGACCAGACGGTTCAAGGTGTTCGTTGCGGTGGTTGGCGCCGCGTCGTTGCTCACGATGCTCGCGGGATGCGGTCTGTTCGAACCACCCGCCCCTGGTCACGGCGAAGCCGTGGACTCCGTGGCGTTCAGCCCTGATGGAACGCTTCTCGCCTCCGGCTCCCGCGACAGTACGATTCGCCTGTGGGACGTGGCGACCCAGCGCCGGGAAGCCATCCTTCGTGATCACGAGATGCATGTCTTGGCCGTGGCATTCAGCCCCCCCGATGGCAGGTATCTGGCATCGGCTTCGGCCGACGACACGGTGCGCGTGTGGAATGTCGCCCAGAGGAACGTCGACCGCGTGTTCCGCGGCCATACCGATGATGTGCGTGCGGCAGCGTTCAGCCCCGACGGCACGCTCATCGCGTCCGCTTCCCGCGACAGAAACGTGCTCATCTGGGAGCGGGCAACGGGGACCATCCGCCAGACGCTGGAACACGATCAACCTGTGTGGGCCGTAGCCTTCAGCCCCGACGGAGGTCGTATCGCCTCGGGCACCGCCGACGGTGGCATCATACGCATCTGGGATGTGACCAACGGGACGCTCGTCCGCACCATCGATGATCACGCGGGACGGATCAACGCGCTCGCCTACAGCCCCAACGGAGAACGGCTGGCTTCGGGGAGCGAGGACAGGACTGTGCGGATCTGGAACCCCGCGACCGGGGCCGAGATCGCGAAGATGGACCACACCCAATGGGTCAACGCGGTGGCGTTCAGCCCCGACGGCACGCTCCTGGCAAGCGCATCGGGCGACCGCACAGCAATGCTGTGGAAGGTCGCGGACGGTACACCGTACCGCAACCTCGCTCATGAGAGGGTCGTCAATGCTGTAGCGTTCCGCCCTGACGGCAACACGCTTGCCACGGCGGACGACAGTGGCCGCGTCCGCTTGTGGGAGATCGAGCGTGGCGTTGAGCTGTGGGCGCTCCCTCAATCGAGCGATGGAGCGGAGGATCCTGACGCTTAGGTAACCCGTTCCAGGTACGCGTTCATGTCGAACTTGCGTTCGAGGCCGTTGGCGTTCATGTAACGCACTTTGCCGAACACCGGCCGCTCTTTCCAGGGCCGGTCGTGCTTCCCGAAGCACCACGCCACACCGGCGTAGCTGTTGGGGTCACGGCCATCGACAGCATAGCGGTTGTTGAGCCATAATCCCACGCGCATCGCCTCTTCAGGCCCCACCGACCATTCCAGGAGCTTCTTCCCCCAGTACATGCGCATGTACCCGTGAAGGCTCCCTGTCGTACGGAGCTCTGTCTGCGCTGCATTCCAGTACGGGTCGTGTGTCCGCCCCTGTTCGAATGCTTCGTCATCGTAGAGGTATTCGCGGCGATCCGTGGCATGCGTCCTGAGCGAGCTTCGTGCCCACTCGGGAAGCCCGTCCAGCGTATCGTAGGCATCGTTATAGAACGCGTAGTTCATCGCCAGCTCCCGACGCACCACCAGCTCCTCCAGGAAGCTGTCCGCACCCGGCCCGCCCACAGCGCGCGCCTCCCGGGCGACGGTCACCGGTGAGAGCTGTCCGAAGTGGAGGTACGGGCTCAGCCCAGACTGACAGTCCTCGGCCGGGTTGTTGCGCCCTTCAGCGTAGCGCGGAAGCCGTTCATCAAGGAACGCTTTGAGCACGCGCATGCCTTCCCCCGTTCCGCCCTGAAGCCCGGCCACAGGTTCCACCGTTCGGTCGATGTCCATCGTGGGCAGGAGCCCGTCCAACGCATCGCTTTCTCCCAGGTCAACGGCGGGAACCTGCGGCGCACGCTCTTCAACAGGCTTCAGGAAGTGAGCAAGCTGCGCGGTGATGGCAGGTCGCAGCACGGCAGCGCTGTACGCCTCGCGTGGATACGCCGTCGCCACGGGAACGACCACATCACCCTCCACCTGGATCACGGGGCAACGCACGCACTTGACCACGTGGGCATACCAAGCTCTCTGATGCCGGAGATACCCACGATCCGTGATCAGAAGCGCCGCCTCTCGGGCCAACGCCACCGCTCCTTCGGGAGGGGAAGCCCGCTGCACCGTGAAGCCAATCCTTCGTTCGGCGAGGTGCCGCTTCACATCGGCCAACCCATCGATGAGAAACGCGTAGTGCCGAAGGTTGGCCTCCGGGTAACGATCCGTCAGCCCGAAGTAGACGAGAACGGGGAGCCCCCGCATGTCAGCCTGGCGGACAGCGTACTCGAGTGCCGGGTTTTCGCTCACCCGCTGCGCGTTCTGCATCCAATAAAGCACGTACCGTCCGCCAGACTCCGAACCATCACGCAAGACGGCCACGCGCTCCTCGTGGATCATGCGGCCTTCACCACCCTAGAGATCTCTGCCTTTGCCGGAATCAACGATCTCCACCATTTGCTCGGGATACGGGGCGAAGAACGTCTGTTGCGCCAGGTATTCAATATCGAACCGGACCACCCACGCCCCGAGCAGACCCACCGGGACGCTCAACGGAACCCGTCCGTCCCGGTAGCGCGACAGAGCATTCAGGAAGTACTGCCTCTCAGCGGCTGTGAGGTGCTTGGACACGTAGCCAAACGCGTGCTGCGCCACGTTGACCGCTGACGTCTTCCGAGGCGGTCGGCCCAACGCCTTGAGGAGCTGCGCGCGGTATGCGGCGGCTACCTGAGGGAAAGGCTTGCGCTCGGCGTTCGCCACGATTCGTCCCAAGGTCCTAAGGGCCGTCTGGCTATAGCTCATGAGAAGCAGCTTGTTGCGCGTCTGAAAACCTACGAGTTCCTTCATCTGGCCGGAAGCCTCCACCCTGCGAAGGGCGGCCGACGCGAACACCGTTGTCAGAAAGTGCTCGCGGATTCTGAAGTTTGTGATCCGTCCCTCGTCCTCGACGGGAAGGTCCCCGAAACGTCCGAGCACCTCACGGCCGAACATGCCAGCGGTCCGCCCGATGGCTGGTGCCTTCTCAGCCCGGGCATACACCTTCACGTCTGTGATCCCGCAAGAAGGGGAGCGGTTCTTGAGGATGAAGCCATCCACGACCTCGAGGCTACCGAGGAAGGAACCGGAAAACCGGTGCATATCGTCGGTAACATCGCGACCTGTGCTGGGCTGGACCAGCCGGTCCACACCGTCCTGTCGCAGAATGCGAACCGGATCGCGCGGAATCCCCAAACCCACTTCGACCTCAGGGCACACGGGGATGAAGTCAACATGCGGGACCATGGCATCCACCGCATCGGAACGGATCGTAAGCCCATTGTACCGACAGTGATCAAACCCCAGACACCTGCTGACAACGACGTGCGGGCGCAGTTCCCCTTCCATCCTCACACCTCCCAGCGTCCATCTTAACGTCCCCCTGTGGGCGGCGCTCCCCTCCTGTACGAGCGGCTGTTCGGTTGATCCGAAAACCTGCGCCGCCTAAGATGCGCTGATCCCGAACTCGGGAGGTCCTCAGGGGGAAAGGGGCTACACTGGACCGCGTGCATCGGCATCCACATCGGGAGACCCCGTCATCAACCGCGTACGGGCCGTTGCGCACGGCACTCCTCGCTTGGTACGACGAACACCACAGGAGCTTGCCCTGGCGGGAGCACTCCGACCCCTACCGGATACTCCTGTCGGAGGTGTTGCTCCAGCAGACCCGTGTTGATCAGGCACATCCGTACTACACGAGGTTCCTCGAGCGCTTCCCGACGCTCGAGGCGCTTGCCCAGGCCGACGAACAGGCGGTCATGGCGGCTTGGGCGGGGGCAGGCTACTATGCCCGTGCCCGAAGGCTTCACCGCCTAGCGCGAGAGGTGACACCGGGAGTCCTGCCCTCCACCTACGAACAACTAAGAACGCTCCCTGGCGTTGGCACGTACACGGCAGCCGCTGTCGCCTCCATCGCCTTTGGGGAGCCCGTCGCCGCCGTCGACGG
>PUMC01000009.1 GCA_003552425.1 Candidatus Acetothermia bacterium
ATCGGCCTCGACGGCGCCGTCGAAGACGGCTCTCCGGGCTTGGTGTCCTCGTGGAACGCCGATCTGGAGCGCTATGAGATCACGATTCCGGGGGCGAACTACCACTTCAGCAGGTACATCACCCTCAGTACGCCGGTCGGAGCGGCACGATGCGCCAGCACCGGTTCCATCGGCGGCAAGCTGACCGTGTACATCGCGCAGCCGGCAGGCACTAGAATCCAAAGCAGGTTCCACTTCGTGGTGTACGAGTTCTAGAGATACGGGGGCCGTCCCCTCTGCTCCTCGCTTGACACCCGGCCCCCTTCCGGACCGGCTCGTCGTTGCCACTCGGACTTGCCTCGATTTCCCGCAGGGGCAACGCGTGCGTATGATGGGCCGGTTCGCTCGGCCCGGTGGCACACCGGCCATCCGCCCAGCGCACTACTTCAGCGGACGAGGAGCGTGGCGACATGTCGGACCAGTGGTACGTGGAGAAGGCGGGGTCGTGGACCGGGCCATATTCCTGGGAGGAGCTCCGTGCTCTGGCGGGCGGGGGGAAGATCGCCGCGGGCGACGCTGTCCGGCAGGGGGAGGACGGGGAGACAGCTCCGGCGGGTCAAGTGTCCGGGCTCCTCGACCCTGTACCGGTGACGCGAGCTGATGGGGAGCGGATCGAAGGCATGATCCCCGCTGTCCGCCGCAAGACAGGGCTGTTTTCCTCCAAGGTGTACAACTTGGTGGTCACCGACCGGCGGATCGTGTTCGCCGAGACCACGAAGGAGATGCTGCACCAGGCGGCGGCCGACGCGGCCCGGGAGTCGAAGGAACAGGGCAAGGGTTTCCTGGGGCGCATGGCGACCACGATGGTGTCCTCGCGAAGGGTGTACGAGAAGTACTGGCAGATGGAGGTCGGCGCAATTCTGAAGGAAACCCCCGGCAACTTCGCCGTCCCTCTCGACGAGGTCAAGAGGATCAGCTTCTACATGCACACCGTCCAGCTGCGTGCGGAACAGCAGGGCCTGGGCCGCACGGGCAAGGACCAGATGACCCTCAAGACGACCAAGGAGAAGTTCAAGCTGACGTTCGAGTCGCTGTTCACTCCCGGTTCGACCGAGTCCAGCGAGGCTCGGACCCTGCTGCGAAAGGTGCTGGGCAAGAAGAAGGTCGGCTAGGGCGTAATCCATCGCTCTGCACGGACGGGAGGCCAGGCATGGGGACGTTTCGCCGTCCACCGCGTGCGGAGACTTCGAACGCGGGTGGCGCCAGCCGCTGCGGGCAACCGCCGGGCGCCTCTGCACCGTGTACGAAGAGCCTCACAGTTTGAGCCACCACCGCCACCTGAGGCACGCCCAGTGTGGGTGTGCGGCCGTTTGTACGCCGCCTCTTCAAACACACTGCCACCGGCCGGGGGTGTACAGGCCATTACGCGCTGTGCGTAACGCGCGATGCGTAGCAGCCCCGGAGGAACTTCGACCTTCCCTGAAAGCCAGACAGGTCGTGTTCTCCAGGGGACAGCACGCCCGTGGCGGGGTAGAATGGCTGTCTGCTTCAAGGGGGAACGATGGCAAGGCGTTCGATTTGGATCCAGCAGTTCGACCCGATGGCGGCACGTGCCGACACGATGCAGGGCTTCCACAAGCTGTCCAACGCGGTCCGCGCAGAGATGTGGCCGGAGGACCCGCCGCGGTCGCTCCCCGTCTTGCGAACTGCGCTCAGGACTGTGCCCAAGGTGTGGGGCGTGCAATGGTGGGTCGCCTGGCACAAGGGCCGCGTCGTGGGCAACGCGGAGCTGGAGCTGAGCCGTATGGAGGAGAACCGGCACCTTGCGTGGTTCGATCTGGCCGTGCTTCCTTCGCACCGGAGAAGAGGGATCGCCACCGCGCTGCTTGCCACCCTGACGGAGGCTGCCGCCGGGAACGGTCGGCGCCTGTTGGGTGGCGCAACGCTCAGCACCGCGCCCAGCGGGGAGGCCTTCATGCGCTGGCTGGGGGCCCAGGCCGCGCTCAACCAGAACATCAACCTGCTCAGGATCGCCGACGTCGACCGGGAGCTTCTCCAGGCCTGGCAACGGAATGTGCCCATGGGCGAGTTCGAGCTTGGCCGCTGGGAGGGAGCCTACCCCGAGGACGCGCTCGAGGAGGTCGTGGCGATGGCGGACGTGATGAACACCGCCCCGCGGGGCGACCTGGACATGGAGGACTGGCACGTGACGCCGCAGATGATCCGGGACTCCGAGGCCGCGATGCGCAAGCGCGGCGTGGAGCGGTGGACGGTGTACGTGCGCCACAAGGGGAGCGGACGGATGGCCGGGTACACAGAGGTGGGGTGGAACCGCCACGAGCCGGAGATGGTCCATCAGTGGGCGACCGCAGTGTTCCCCGAGTTCAGAAGACGCGGCCTCGGGCGCTGGATCAAGGCGGCGATGATGGAGCAGATCATCGCCCGACGCCCGCAGGCGAGGTTCGTGCGTACGGGCAACGCGAACATGAACGCGGCCATGCAGAATATCAACCAGGAACTCGGGTTTCGTATGTACAACACGGAGACGGAGTGGCAAATCCCGATTGAGCGTGTGCGGGAACGCCTTGGCCGACGGTGAACCCGTAGCCTGGGCTGCCTGCGAACCCGTGGGCGATGCGCGGGGACGCGCTGGACTCCTTCCGGGCGGGGCTACTCCCGCCGGTCGAGCGCACCGCCTTCTGTGGTCAGGAGGAAGTCCAGATCCGCAGGGCAGACCGCACCGAACCGATTCCCCACCGGAAGCTCGGGCCAGGGGATCAGGTTGCGGCGGCCGGCAACGTAGCCGGCGAACACATCGTCTGTGGCGATGCACGGACGTTCGAAGAGGAGAACGCCGTACCGCTGGTTTTCCTGGATCACGTTCCCCTCGAGGGTGACTTCAGCAGAGCCTGCGATGTAGATCCCTTCCCATCCGTTCTCGGCGACGCTGGAGCCGGCGATCGAGACCCGAGCGAGCTCGTTCATGGAGAGGCCCCGTCGCTGGTTGCCGACAATGCTCGACCCTTCGATCTTCGCCTGGGAGGAGGCGGTCAAGCTTATGCCTTCCCGGTTGCCTCGGGTTGTCGATCCGTCGATCACGCTCTGCGCCTCCCCAGTGAGCCAGATGCCGGAGTAGGCGTTTTCGGAGACGGTGCAGTCTACGATCGTGCTCTGGGACCCGTCCGCAAGCCAGATGCCCGTGGCCGCGTTCTCCAGCACGTGCGTTCCGCGAAGCGTAGCCTGTGCCGTGCCCCTCAGCCAGATGCCATAGCCGTTGTCGAATGCAGCGCAGTCGGTGACGGCTACGCGGGATGCGCCGTCGACGAGAAGGCCGGGGCCGTACATGCCGCTCCCGCCGGCCATGCCCAGCCCCTCCAGGACGACCATGCCCTCCTCGTCTTCCGGCGTGTGCACGCGGATCACGGCGGTGTCCGGTCTCAGCCCGCGGATCGTCGTCTCCTCCGCCCCCGCGCCGCGCAAGGTCAGGCTCTTTCCGATCGTGATGTGCTCCTCCCACTGCCCGGCGGACAGGCAGATCACCGCGCCCTCAGGCGCCGCGTCGATGGCGAGCTGGATCGACTCGCCCGGATGCACGGTGATCGCGCACTCTTCGGCCTGCACACCGAGCCCCGACAGAACCAGTACAGCGATAACCCCCACACAGCACCACATAGACCGGACCATCCCACCACCTCCAGCTCCACCATACCCCCTGCAGACCTCGCCTTGCCATTCGCACCCCAAATGGCTGGTTGTGCGCGAGTCGGTTGGCGCATCCGGTGCGCTGCGGATGATGACTCTTCGGAAGAGAGAGCGCGCCTTGCCTCGTAGTGCGATGCACAAACTGTTGAGCATCTCATAGACCAACAGCCGCGGAGCTGCCAGCGCCACACGTCACTGTTTGTCGTGGGCAGTGGTTCAGCCTTTACCGCGCACGGGTACTGGGGCCCGGGGGTTTGACCGCGCCTTCGGGAGGGCTTAATATACGATTAAGCAACCGTTGAAGCGACCACGGGAGGTGCACAATGCCGCAAGCAGGACCGGAGCAGAAAGGCGTCACCAAGAACCGCACAGCGCAACTCGGCGGGGACGTGTGCACGCAGTACAAAATCAGCTGCGCCGACGACGAGGAACGGCTTCGGGAGATGACGGTCGAGGTGGCCGGCCTCTCCGAGCTGTTCAAGGCCCTCGCCGATCCAACGCGCACGAAGATCCTGTACCTTCTTTCGGAGCGGGAGCTGTGTGTGTGCCACCTGGCACACCTGCTGGACAGCACCCTCCCGGCGGTGAGCCACCACCTGCGGCTGTTGAGGCTGATGCGGCTGGTGAGATTCCGCAAGCAGGGGAAGATGACTTTCTATCGGCTGGCCGATGATCGCGTCCTGGCC